>DATHVL010000058.1:0-5692 GCA_035461325.1 Pyrinomonadaceae bacterium | reverse complement strand
CCGCGTATTCCTCCGTGCCGGGGCAATATCAGGCGGTATTCTAATAGCATTTCGCTTTGCCCTGATGACGACCGATTTTAACCTGTGGCAGGTGCCGATCTCGGTTATCGTCATCGATACCGTGTTGGCGTTTGGCGGCCTACTCGCACTGCGTGTGACGCGTCGCTTTATTTATGAATTTCGGGATAAGCGGACGATCTTTGGCCCCGTTAAGCGTGTAAAGCGCAAAGCCGCCTTGGTCGTCGGAGCCGGACGCGGCGGGGCGGCTCTCGCGAAGGAAGTGGTCGGTAGGGCCGATTCATCTCTCCAGATCCGCGGTTTTGTTGATGACGACCCCCGAAAGCAGGGCGGAAGCGTAAGCGGTATTCGCATCCTCGGCACCACGCGCGATCTGCCCCGTCTGGTCGACGAACTCGACGTCAAAGAGGTGGTAATCGCCATGGACCACGCCCAAGGCAAGGAGATCCGCCGCATACTGGGCATCTGCGGCGACATCGGCGTCAAGGCACAGATCATCCCCAGCCTTAACGAGATCGCTCAGGGTCAGGTCAGCGTAAACCGGCTCCGCGACGTCGAGATCGAGGACCTTCTCGGCCGTGAACCGGTAAAGCTCGACGACGAAAATCTTTATAGCTTCCTCCGCGGCAAGGCCGTGATGGTCACCGGCGCAGGTGGTTCGATCGGCTCCGAGCTCGTCCGCCAGATCACCCGATATGAGCCCGCCCGCATTCTGCTCGTCGAACGCGCCGAGTACATGCTCTTCTCTATCGGCCGCGAACTTGCTCGTAAGTACCCTAATACCCAACACGTCTCACTGCTCGCAGATGTGGGGGATGAGGCACGGATGCGCGAGATCTTTGAGCAGTATCGCCCGCAGGTCATTTTTCACGCGGCCGCGCACAAGCACGTGCCCCTAATGGAATCGAACTGCGTCGAGGCAGTAAAGAACAATATCTTTGCCACCCGCAGCCTCGGACTTCTCGCGGGCGAGTTCGGCGCTCTCGACTTTGTCCTCATTTCGACCGACAAGGCCGTAAACCCGACGTCGATAATGGGCGCGTCGAAACGCGTTGCCGAGATCGTCGTGCAAGGCCTCAATCAAAAATTTTCGACCAATTACACATCGGTCCGTTTCGGCAACGTACTTGGCTCTGCCGGGTCCGTCGTCCCGATCTTTCGTGAACAGATTCGCGCCGGCGAGCCGATAACGGTCACCGACCCAAAGATGACGCGGTACTTTATGACCATACCGGAGGCGTCACAGCTCGTACTTCAGGCCGGAGCGCTTGGCACGGGCGGCGAGATCTTTATTCTCGATATGGGCGAGCCCATCCGCATTCTCGATCTTGCCGAAGACATGATCCGCCTCTCGGGCCTGACGCCTTATGAGGACATCGACATAGTTTTCACCGGCATCCGAAAGGGCGAAAAGCTTTTTGAGGAACTCGAGATCACCGGCGAAGACCTGCTCAAAACAAAGCATCCGAAGATCTTTATCGGAAAGATCGCCGCATACAATGAAGACGCCGTTGCACAGGTGCTGACCGCTTTCGACGCCGCGCTCCGCTCTCGCAGCGAGGAGTTGATCCGCCGCGCGTTTATCGACAGCCTGCCCGAGGCCGAGATAAGCCCGACCGACGTGCCGGCGGAACTTACCTCCCCCGGGGTGCCCGAGGCAAAGGCGATCGGCCACAGCAACAAGCTCGGCTTGGCCGACTAGCTTCGATTCGTTTATGGCAATTCTGGTCACCGGGGGTGCCGGTTACATCGGCAGCGTAACCGTCGCGGCACTTCTCGCCCGCGGCGAGCAGCCCCTCGTTATCGACAATCTCGTGTACGGCCACCGCGAGGCCGTCCCCACGGGCGTTCCGTTATATGAGGGCGATATCGGCGACGGCGAACTCATCGGCCGCATCGCCGCCGAACACGATATCACCGCTTGTATGCACTTCTCCGCATACGCCTACGTCGGCGAATCGGTCGAGCACCCCAAAAAATACTTTCACAACAACGTCATCCAGACCGTTCGATTGCTCGATAAACTGATCGAACTCGGGATTCTAAATTTCGTCTTCTCGTCCACGTGCGCCACCTACGGCGAGCCGCAATACACTCCGATCGATGAAGATCACCCGCAAGATCCGACAAACCCATACGGTTGGTCTAAGCTCATGGTCGAACAGGTACTGCGGGCCTATGACACGGCTTACGGCCTACGCTTCGTCGCTCTACGCTATTTCAACGCGTGCGGCGCTACCCCCGAACTTGGCGAAGATCATGACCCGGAAACGCACCTCATCCCACTGATCCTCGCCGCGGCTGCGGGAGAACGCGAATCGGTTTCAATCTTCGGCGACGATTACCCCACAGCGGACGGCACAGCCGTTCGCGACTACATTCACGTCTCCGATCTCGCCGACGCACACATCCTCGCCCACGATCACTTAAAGAACGGCGGCGAGTCGGACGTCTTTAACCTCGGCAACGGCAGCGGTTACTCGGTCAAAGAGGTGGTTGACGCCGCCCGCTGCGTGACCGGGCGCGAGATCATTGCGAATGTCGCACCCCGCCGTGCGGGCGACCCGTCAAAGCTCGTCGCCAATGCCGCGAAGGCACGCGAAAATCTCGGCTGGCAGCCGCAGATCCCGTCGCTCGAGGCGATCATTGAAAGCGCCTGGGCGTGGCACTCCGCGAAGCCGGGCGGTTACCGTTCCTCGTGATATATTAGCCGTCTATGCAGCCGACGATCTCGAAAAACCGCATCTCGCGCAAAGCCGCTTCTTTTACCGAATCCGTCATTCGCGAAATGAGCCGCGAGGCCGTTAAGTACGGTGCGGTCAATCTCGGCCAGGGCTTCCCCGATTGGGCCGCCCCCGCCGACATAAAGCAAAAGGCCGCTGAGGCCATCGCCGCCGATCACAATCAGTACGCGATCACTTGGGGTGTCAAAAGCTTTCGCAATGCGATCGCCGAAAAGTCGCGCTGGTTCCTCGGACTCGATATCGATCCCGAAACCGAGATCACCGTCACCTGCGGCTCGACCGAGGGGATGATCGCCGCGATGATGGCGACGGTCGATCCCGGCGACGAGGTCATCGTCTTCGAACCCTTTTACGAGAACTACGCGCCTGACGCGATCCTTTCGGATGCCAGGCCGATTCATGTCCCATTACGCCGAACTGACGCCGGTTTTGAGTTTGACCGCGACGAACTCCGCGCCGCGTTTAGCGAGAAAACGAAAGCGATAATCATCTGTAATCCTAATAATCCGACGGGCAAGGTTTTCACTCGAGACGAGCTCGAGTACATAGCGGATCTTTGTAAAGAGTTCGACGCGCTCTGCTTTACCGACGAGATCTACGAGCACATTATTTACGACGCTCCCGACGGCCGCCCCCCGCACGTTTGCATGGCGACGCTCCCCGGCATGCGGGACCGCACCGTCGTCGTCAATTCACTCTCAAAGACCTATTCCGTCACCGGTTGGCGTGTCGGTTATTGCATCGCACCGCCCGATATCACATCCGCTATCCGAAAAGTTCACGACTTCCTCACGGTGGGTGCTGCTAATCCGCTCCAGCATGCGGGGGCTTATGCCATGAGCCTCCCTCCGAGTTACTACGATGAGCTGCAGGTCGAGTACCAGCGAAAACGCGATATGATCGTCCCCGTGCTTCGTAACGCAGGCTTTGAATGCATCGAGCCCGAGGGAGCCTACTACGTAATGACCGATATCTCCGGCTTCGAATTTGCCAACGATATCGAATTCACTCGCCACCTCATCCGCAACGTCGGCGTCGCCGTGGTTCCCGGTTCTTCGTTTTATCACGACCCCTCACTCGGTTCGCAGATGGTACGGTTCTGCTTCTGCAAACTCGATCAAACACTTGAGGCCGCGGCCGAAAATCTGCAGAGACTCGCACGCGGTTGAGCTTGGTCCGTCAGGCAACCCTTTCGGAGGCGACCTGCAACAAATTATATATTCTTTCCGTAACAATTACGGACACATTTTTAACCAATTTATTTCGTCTGGAGGTTTATATGTTGAGAAAGACGTTTCTTACCGTTTCTGTTCTCTCCCTTGCCGCCGCCGCTGCTATCGCACAGGATTCAGCCCCCAAAGCGGATGCTGAAAGGGCCGTTCGCGCTTTTTCATTCGCGATGGGTGACGGAGGCTACCTGGGCGTCCAAACCGTTGATGTGAGTACGGAGAATTTTGCGGGTTTTGGACTTAGTTCCGTCCGTGGCGTTGCCGTCGAAAAAGTTGTTGAGGGTTCTCCGGCGGAAAAAGCGGGCCTGCAAACTGGCGACGTCATTCTTCGCTTCAACGGTGAGGAGGTGACCAGTGCCCGAAAGCTTACACGGCTTGTCAGTGAGGTCGCCCCGGATCACACCATCGCGCTCACGGTCTTCCGATCGGGTTCGGAGCGCGAGATCCAAGTGGCGGTGGGCAAACGTCCCGCTCCGCAGTTTCGGGACGGAACATTTTCGATGACCGTTCCGGGCGCACCGGGGCCATTAGAACTTAAACTTCCTCGAATTCCCGAAGCGC
Organism: Pyrinomonadaceae bacterium; assembly: GCA_035461325.1. GTDB lineage: Bacteria > Acidobacteriota > Blastocatellia > Pyrinomonadales > Pyrinomonadaceae > OLB17. Next base: position 1,140 of record DATHVL010000058.1, on the reverse strand, counting down.
CGCTCACAGTCCCGGGTGGTGACGGCGATGTCTTTGTGTGGCGTTCATCGTCTTCTCGGCAGATCGGTGTCGGCGTGACCCCTCTGACCAAACAGCTTGCCGACCACTTCGGTGTCGAGGCGGGCGTGATGATCAACAACGTTCGCGAAGATTCGCCCGCTGCGCGTGCCGGACTCAAAGCAGGTGACATCATCGTCGCCATCGACGGTAGTGATGTTAAAGGGGACATGGACCTTATCCGCGGGATTACATCTAAGGCCGAAGGCGAGGTAGAGCTCACAATTGTCCGCGGCGGCTCTCGCCAGACTATCCGCGTAACACCGGAGGCGTCACCGCAAAACATGCGCGTCCTCCCGGCGCAGCCCGCTTCGCCGGCAGTGCCTTCAATGCTGAATCTGTTTACATTTCCCGGCCGCGTGATCTAGTTCGGTTTCGATTTTCACTGAGAGGGGCGGCTTCGTGCCGCCTTTTTTAGCTGCGGTCGCGGCGGACCGTCTCTTTATAAAGCTCGTTTGCCTGGCTGCTGTTGTCGCGGGCCTTTTCCATTATCTCGCGGTATTTTTCCGTCCGCTCGTCAAAATCAGCCTTTACCTTGTCCCGCAGTTCGGCATTCTGCGGATCGTAATTGTCGCGAAGCGTCATGGCAGCCTGACGGTATTGTTCGAAAGCCTCAAGCTGTTTCTTCAGAGACTCTTCCTTTAGCCCGAGGTACTCCTTGTAATCCTTGTTGATCTGCATATCCTGCGCATCGCGCAGTTTGTCGATCGCCGCGAAGCCGGAGTTACGGCCCTCGTTGATCAACTGCACGACCTCGCTCGAAATGCGTTTGACCTCGCCGACGTTGTTCGTTTCGAGAGCATTCTTCAACTCTTCACGTTTCCCCTCGTTCTCCTTATAGAGCACCTTGATCTTGGTCAGGTCTGTGTTCGCCTCCGATACCAGCTTGCCGGCCTCTGCCGTCTCGTCGGGTGGGCCGAACACACTCTCGCTCGCGTCCGTGCAAGTTAAGGAAAACACCGCCGCCGCGATCGCGATCGTCGCCGGAATTATTTTTCGCAGCCGCCCGCCCATAATGTTAATTTAACATAGCCCCCCCGTCAGATGCTCACCTTTGCATTCCCTCGCCGCCGCCATATAAAT
>DATHVL010000057.1:0-3431 GCA_035461325.1 Pyrinomonadaceae bacterium | reverse complement strand
TCGATCCGCTGCTCAAGGTGTGCAAATCCGAGATACCCGTTCGGGTTCTCGTAATCCGCCAATACCTTCAGCTCATCGATCTGTCCCGGCTCCATACCGATCAGCTCGTTGTTCTGCCGGGCGAAATTGCGCAGCAGATCGGCCCGCTTCATTCCCGAAGCTCCCGTCAGCCGCTCAATGTTCGACTTCCACATGTCCGGCGTGATCACCTCGGGGATGCCCAGCCGCTCCGTGTACTCGATCTTAAGGCTCGACACACGCGTTCTCAGCGCATCTTCGCCTCTCACAAAACCATCGCGCGTGTCCGCGATCGCGGAGGCGGTCCGGCCGGCCGAAGCACGAAACGCTTCGATGCGTTGTGCGGATTCATGGGTTTTATCCGTCCGGATATCGAAGTTCTCCAACCCGGGAACGTGGGTCGATGTTCTCTCGATCAGTCCCTTACCGGTCGTGACGGCGTCAGACGGGAAATAACTGGGGATCAAGGTCAATACAGTGAACAGTGCCAGTACGACGATCGTCGAGATCAGTCCTTTCCGGGCACGAGATAGTGGATGTTTTCGCATTTAGCCCTCCTCTTGCTTGCGAAGAAAATGGTCAGGCCGCCGGCTTTGCAGCAGGGTAATAACCTACTTAGGGAGCCTTACATCGATTAATGATAGACGTGAGTTAAACCAGTGAGCGCAAGTGAAAATATAGGAATCGGCAGTTGCCGCATTTGCAAGGCCGAGGGCCCTGCAATGAGTGGTAAGTGCTCTATAGGTGCAATGTTTTTATCACACCCAACGAGTGTTAGTCAATGTTTTTTTGATGTCGATCAGTCGAATGTTAAAACCCGATCCACTGGGTGGGGGTTCCCGGTTGAGAAAGCATGATCTGCGTTTCCGGGCGAAGAAGCGGCGGTCGAGAGCGGAGTGCCATCTCGGCGGTAAGGCGTGCCAGATGCGGCTCATTGGCACGCTGCGAAAGGTGGGCAAGTACTATAAATCTTGCCGAACCGTCAAAATCTGCGGCGAGCCAGTCAGCGAGGTCCTCGTTAGAGAGGTGGCCGGTCCGTGAAGCTATGCGCTGCTTCAAATCCCAATTATAGACCGGGCAGGCGCGGAGCATATCACGGCTGTGATTGGATTCGATTACGATCGCATCACACCGACGGAGCTTTTCCCGGATAAGATCGGTGACATGCCCGAAATCCATCAAGGTCGCGATCCGCAGGCCATCGCGGCGGGCGACAAATCCGAAGTTATCGACGGCATCGTGGGGAAGGCAAAAAGGCTCAAAGTCGATGTCGCCTATGCGAAAGTCTGCGTCGGATTCGATACAAACGGTCCGCTCGCGGAGAGCTTCTCGCCTCTTAAGACTCTCGCTATCACCGTTGGCGACCCCGCGGCGGGTCGAGTAAAACGCATCCTCGGTCTCCTTTGAAATATACACCGGGCAATTGATCGAACGCAGGAGCACACGCAGCCCACCCGCGTGGTCTGTGTGTTCATGGGTGATCAGCACGGCATCAAGATCTTGCGGGTTCACACCGACCGCAAACAGCCGCTTCAGTATTTCACGGGCACTGAGGCCCGCATCGACCAGAACATTCGTCCGTTCGCTCGAGATCAAAACCGCGTTTCCGGTCGAACCGCTGCCGAGAACCGTGAATTTCATAAAGCTTAGCTATTTCTGATAACGAGAACGAAGTCCGCGGCTGATCGCTTTTGTGATCAGGGAGTTGGGAAAGAAATTGGTTGCGGACGCGACCATGTAATTCGTCCAGCCGGATACGACCTTTGATCTGCCGCCTTCGACCGCCCGAAGTGCAGTCTTCACAACCTCTTCAGCGGTCTGCTGTCCCTTTACCTTCATTGCCCGCTCGATGTTGGAAGCCTCGAAAAAATTTGTTTTTGTCGAGCCGGGGCAGAGTGCCAGTATACGTATGCCGTAAGGGCGATTCTCTTCCGCGATCCCCTCAGTAAATGAGGTCACGAATGCCTTCGTCGCAGCATAATTGGCCATAAACGGGATGGGCTGAAAGCCCGCGGCAGAAGAGACATTGATGATCACGCCTTCCTGCCTCTGCCGCATTCCCTGCAGATATCGGTGCGTCAAGCCGACCAGCGTTCCCACATTCAGCCGGATCATCTCTAGTTCACGATCAATATCTAGATCCGCAAAATCGCCCATCGAGCCGAATCCGGCATTGTTGATCAGCCAACCGACCTCGATACCGCGGCGTTCAGTTTCGTCAAATAGTTCGCGATCCGCGCCCTGTTCAGACAGGTCGATCGCCACTTGCTGGGCACTTATCTTGTGCTCTGATTCGAGCTGCCGCGAGAGTTCGACCAGCTTGTCTTCCGATCGTGCGGCAAGCACCAGGTTGTGCCCCGCCGCGGCAAGCCGCCGTGCAAAGGTCTCGCCGATACCGCTTGAAGCGCCGGTGATGAGGGTAGCCTTCATACGTCGTCGAAATCATCTTCCGCCGTCGGCATAAAGGAATAGTATATAGAGAAAATTGCCCCGGCGATAATCGTAAGCGTTCCGACGGCACGGATCAGGCCCGCGATCAGATCTGTAGAGCCCAGCAGTCCCAAGCGGGTCAGCATATAGTTCCAGTCATGGAACGCACCTTCGCTGCCGGTGAGGCCACCGAGCAGAACGAGCTGCATAACCTGTGCATCCGCGGCGTAAATGTAGACGTTTATTATGCTTTGCCCGACCCAAAGCAGTGTGATCGCCGCCGAATAGTACTTGAAGTACCAAACGAAATATCCGACAAAGACCAACGGGACGATCACCTGAAACAGCGAGCCGCCGGCTATCATCATAAATTCGCCGAAGAGCCGAAAGATCAGGTGCCCCGCCTCATGGATCGGCAGGTCGACGAGATCCAAAAAGCTGCCGTCCATCGGTTTGGCGGCGATCCACAAAAAATAGATCGAGAGAACGGCTGCGAATACAAGTCTCAAATAGTTTGGCTGCATCGTGCTTTAGCGGTCGGTTGGTGTTTGAAGGAATTCGGCTTTACTGACAGCGTAAAACGCGCATTCAGTATCATAATGCATTTCCGTTTTTTCGTAGTGCATTCCGAGCTTTTCAAGCACGCGGCGGGATCCGGCGTTGAACACATCCGTCACGGCGACGATCCGCTCAAGTCCGTAATGGGTAAATCCGTAATGAAGCCAGCCACGGGCAGCTTCGGTCGCGAGGCCCATGCCCCAAAATGGGCGTATCAAACTGTAGCCCACCTCGATCTCGCCCGTCTCGCCAAGGGGTTGAAGCCCGGCCGAGCCGATCACCTCGCCCGTTGCTTTCCAGACTATCGGGCACATCCCAAACCCGTGCGAATCATAGCATGATATATAGAACTTCAGTCGCTCGCTCAACCATTCGGTATTCTGCCTCTCCGGTCCGCCCAAATACTTGTTCACCTCAGGATCTGA
>DATHVL010000056.1:0-8831 GCA_035461325.1 Pyrinomonadaceae bacterium | reverse complement strand
ACGCATTGCTTCCTAACCGCGGCTGCAGCTTCCGCAAAACTGCTCCCCGGATTTGCGTTGATATATTCGGTCGCAAGCTCGAGCGTCAAAAACGCAGAATGCCCTTCATTAAGATGAAACACCTCCGGCTGAATCCCAAGCTTCCGCAGCAGCCTTACACCCCCGATCCCGAGCACCTTTTCCTGTACGATACGCGTCTCAGAATCCCCGCCATATAGATGACCGGTTATAAGCCTGTCGATATGGTGATTTTCCGGCAGGTAGGTATCGAGAAGGTAAAGCCTAATCCTCCCAACCGTCGCGAGCCATGCCTGAGCCCGAACTTCCCTGTTGCGGATATGCACCATCACCTTCAGCCGCTCTCCGGCGTCGTCCAACAGCGGTTGCAGAGCTAGTTCTGTGCCGAACAGATCGGCATAGCGCTCCTTTTGCCAACCTTCATGATCGATATCCTGCCGAAAATAGCCGTGACGATACAGCAAGCCCACTGCCGTCAAAGGAACGTTCAGATCGCTCGCCGACTTTAGGTGATCGCCCGCCAGGATCCCGAGGCCGCCCGAATATATAGGCAGCGAATTGTGTATTCCGTATTCGGCACAAAAGTATGCAGCGCGCACCTCCGCCGGATCCAGCGCGTCCGCAAGATACCGCTCCTGCTCGGATGCAAATGAGTGAACACGCTGAACGTATTCGGGATCGGCCGCCTTTTGCAGGAGCCGTAATTCGCTAACGCCCTTGAGCAGCGCCCTTGGATGCTGCTCCACGTGGGTCCACAACGCAGGCTCCAGCTCCCTGAAAAGCTCATGGCCCGCCGGCCGCCATGACCAGTAATAGTTCATCGATATCCGTTCGAGCGGCTCCAATTCATTAGGCAATCGGCGCTCGAGCTCAAAATCCGAGCGAAACTCTGCCTCGTCGAAACGGGCTTCTGCTGGCTGCATATATTCTTGCGGGTCGGACTGGGTCTCCGGCATAAATTCTGGTTGTGGAATTATGTAAGGAGGTAAAGAAAAACTATAAACCAAACGGGACAACTCTCAAAATACGGGCTCATTATGCACAAGAAAATGGCCCCGCCATCAAAGCGAGGCCATCCCTCTTGTCTCGGTCAACCAATTACCTCGCAGGCGGAGCCGCCGGCATCTGTCCCGCCGGGAAGCGGGGCAGCAACTCGTCACGCATCGCCAGCTGATAAACAGCTGCCGCGATGACGATCGCACTTTGCTTGAGGTCATCCTCGATAATTCGCTCGTATGTATCAAGGTTGGTGTGCCAGGTGTGCGTTCCGTATTCGATCGGGTCCAGCATAGTCCCGATGCCCGGCAGCCCAGCCTGGTTGAAGGACGTGTGATCTGAACCGCCCAGGCGGCGGCTGTCGGTCGCGATCGCCCCCTCAATGCCCATATACGAATAGGGGCCGACTATCTGTCGCAGCACCGACGCCGTTTCCGGCGGCCCAAAGACGCTCAGCCCGCGGATGCGTCCCGTGCCGGTATCGTGGTTGAAATAGCCGCCGAATTTCGACCACGCCGGCTTCGGATTCTCAGCAGTCCCGAAATGCTTTTCCACATACGCCTGCGAGCCTAGCAGACCTTGCTCTTCACCGCCCCACAGCGCGACGCGGATAGTCCTACGGGGCTTGATGCCTAAGGCAGTCAATATCCTAACGGCTTCCATCATTACGGAACAGCCCGTCGCATTATCCGTCGCCCCGGTCGCCGAATGCCACGAATCCAAATGCCCGCCGAGCATTATTACTTCATCGGCCTTATCGGTTCCCACGATCTCCGCGACAGCATTGTACGAAGTGGCTCCTTCAGGATAGATCTGGTTGCGAATGTCGAATTCCAGTTCGACATCGTGCCCGCCCTTGGCCAGGCGAACGATCCGGCCATAATCCTCGTTGCGCATCACGACGGTCGGAACTACTTTTGTCGGGTCGTAGGTGTTGTTCGAAAAGGCCCGGATCTGTCCGTGCTCGCGGCCCGCGTCATTGACCCTCACTAATACTCCCGAATCGATCAGGAACTGGTTTAGCTGCGTGTTGATATCCGCAAAAGGCAGGGCGTCCGGCTTCGGCTCCGGCGGCGTCATCGCCGGGAACTGCGGCATCTGCCTTTGGGCATAAGGGTTCACCCTCTCTTTCGCGGTATCGGTCGGCGTACGTTTTGCCGGGGGATCGATGTTAACCGGCACCCGATTCGGCTCGCCCACAAAAGCGATGCTGCCCTTCAGTCTCGGCCGCATTTGGTTAAAATATGCAGTAAGCTCGGCCTGCGTGGGCCTGCTGGGCAGCACGATCTGTACCGCTTTTCCGCTCACAGCTCCGTTCGTGCTCGGCGTCCATGCAAGAACTTCGAAGACGAGCGAATCCTTAACAGGTGCCGTGATAAACCCCGACGCCCGTTCGCTCACCCATCCCGGACGGCCGAAGTCCCATGGCTCGAGCGCTCCGTTCTGCATGCCCCAGCCCTCCATCGTTTTAACCGCCCACTCGCCGGCCGCTTTCAACTGCGGCGAGCCGGTCAGCCTCGGGCCGTAGACGTCCGTCAGCACCTGCACGTGCTTGATCACCTGCGAATTTTCAGTCCCTTCCTTGCGGATCCGCTCGTAAATATCAGCTTGGGGCTGCGCGAGTGCGGCCGCCGGGGCCAGCAGTGCCGCCATCGTCACGGCTGTCGCCGCTCTCAGTATGTTCATTTTCATAGTCGATTTATCTAACTCCGGCATCCGGGTGCCGGTCATTCATTGATTTCTGGTTTGTAGCTTTGTTGCCGGTAAGGGCGAACGGGAGTTTCTGTAGTTATACTTTACCATCGCCTTTGGGTTTCTAAAAATGTGACGATCCGTGGATTGGACATGATAAAGCGGCGCGAACCGCTCGTTAAGTCCGATTATTGTTGACCTTTGGCCCCACTATGCACTATCATTAATCTTCGGGAGTTCGTCCCGCTCCTCGATTCGCACGCCCGTATCCTCGCTATTTTACTTAGCTCTCGTTTCCTCGGCGGCCGGGCCTCATTCAACGGAACATTCCCTGATTGAGCACGTCTTCCACAGATCATTAATGTCATACTCCACCCACCCTGACTCCTTCTTCTCGGCAGCCCTTGATTCGGTTCCGGCAAACATCGCTATCCTAGGCCCTGACGGCGTCATCGTTGCCGTCAACGCAGCCTGGCGCGAATTCGGTGCGGCGAACGGCCTGACCGACGACTGCGGGATCGGCATCAACTACATCGAGCTGTGCCGTGAGGCTGCTCCGTTCATCGTCGAGGCACGCCCCATGGCCGCCGGACTCCGATCGGTCCTAGCCGGCAAGGCTAGTGAATTCACAATCGAATACCCTTGCGACTCGCCCGCGGAGAAGCGCTTTTTCCGCGCGATAGTGACCCCGCTGGGCGGCGACCCCAAGAAAGGGGCCGTTGTCAGCCATGTCAATATAACCGGGCAGAAAGAAGCGGAAGTCGCCCAACTCGGCCTCACAGCCGACCTTGAAGAGCGAGTCAAGGAACTCGCGGGCCTCTACGCCGTTTCCAAGCTTCTCCGAAATGACCTGACACCCTCAAAAAAGCTCTTCGAACAAATAGTTGCGGTGCTTCCGGGAGCGATGAAATTTCCCGCCATCGCCGCGGCTCGGCTTTCATTGCTCGGGATCATTGCGGAGACGCCCGGCTATCGGCCTTCTGTTCACGCCTTGACTGCACCGATAAGGCTCACCGACGGCGCGTCCGGCGAGATCGAGATCGTCTATCTCAGCTCAGCCGCCGACGAATTTGAGGGCCCATTTCTTGCCGAAGAGCGGAGTATGCTCGATTCCGTCGCGGAACTCATTCGCCTTACGTTCGAAAGCAGTCTCGCCTCTAAACGGCTGCGCGATAGTAACCGACGCTATCAGATCCAGCTCGAAAATCTGGCCGAACTTTCCCGGTCGGGGATCTTTGATACAGAGAACGAATTAACGCTAAAGAATATTACCGAGGTTGTTTCAGACACTCTCGGGGTTGAAAGGGTAAGTATCTGGACTTATTCTCTGGACCGCAGCAGCATAATCGCCAACGATCTTTTTGTTCGCTCCGACAATTCCCATTCCAGCGGAACAGAGCTCTTTGCCGCTGATTTTCCAAATTATTTTAAGGCAGTAGCCTCGAACAAACTCGTCGTTGCTCATGACGCGATAACCCATCCGGTTACCGCGGAATTCGCCGAATCTTATCTTAAGCCTAATGGGATCGCTTCCATGCTAGATGCTCCCATCGTCATCGAGGGTAGCGTCTCGGGTGTCGTCTGTCTGGAACACACAGGCGAGCGGCGGATCTGGACCAGCGACGAACAAAGCTTTACTTTCTCCGTGGCAAATCTGGTCTCGTTGGCACTCGCCGAACGCGAACGCCGCAAAAGTGAGGCAGCTTTGGAGCGTGCACAAGAGATCGCTCACTTGGGCAGTTGGGAGCTGGATTTCACTACGGATATTCTTTCATGGTCGGCCGAAACGTATCGAATTTTTGGGTTAGAGCCTGATCAATTCGGCTCTTCGTTTGACGCTTTCCTCTCAGTCGTTCATCCCGACGATCGAAGGGCCCTTTCGGAAGCGCAGGTCGAAGCCCTTTCGGAGAAGAACACTATCGATATCGAGCATCGCATTGTCCTACCCAATGGCTCAGTAAAATGGGTTCACGAGCTCGGCCATCTCACCCGTGATCCCGAGGGCCTGCCCCTCCGCCTCACGGGTACTGTTCGCGACATCACGGAAAGCAAGATAGCCCAAGATGCTATCAAAGCTCAGCAAACATTGCTGTCGAACGCACAGCGGATCGGCAATATGGGCGCGTGGAGCGCCGACCCGGCGACGGGTTTCCTTACCTGGTCGCCGGAGATATTCAAGATCTTTGGCGTAGATCCGCGATCATTCACCCCCACAACCGAGAGCGTTTTCGGAATGATCCTGGAGGAAGACCGCTCAGTCATCGCAAATGCCATTAAACGGATCACCCCCAAAGACCACGCATTCCGCGCCGAATATCGTATACGCCGCCCCGACGGCGAGATTCGATGGATGTTCGAGCGCGGCGACGCCGAATTTGGCCCTGATGGAAAACAGCTCCGCCGCATCGGAATGGTGATGGATATCACGGACCGCAAGCTGGCCGAGAACGCGATCCGCGAAAGCGAGGCCCGTTTCCGAACCGTCTTCAATAACGCGGCTACAGGCATTGCCACCACCGATCTTTCGGGTCGATTCACCGATGCGAATCCGGCATACCTCGAAATGATCGGCTATACGATCGACGAGATCCGCAACCTGACGTTTCGCGACATCACTCATCGGGACGATCTGGAGAAAAACGTCCACGACATAAACGACCTCATCGCTGAACGTATTGCCAATGTGAATATGGACAAGCGGTACGTTTCAAAAGACGGCTCAGATGTCTGGGTCCGCATCAGTGTATCTCTCCAGCGCGACGCCGACGGCAGGCCCGCCGGCCTCATCGGCATCACGGAAGACATATCGAAACAAGTAGAGGCCCAAGATGCTCTCAACCACACACGGGCTCTGGCAAAGTTCGCCACCAGTATAAGCCGCCTGGGTGCCTGGGGCGTCGACGCGGAGCGCAAGGTCACTTGGTCCGAGGAGACACGACTTCTCTTTGAGGCACCTGAAGGGTACATGCCGACCGTGGAAGAGGGCCTCGCTCTTTACAACACCGGGTCCCGGGATGAGATCACGCAAGCTTTTGAAGCTTGCTTCGCTCGCAGCATACCCTTTGACATCGAAACCGGAGTGACGACCTTCAAAGGGAATCACCGATGGGTCCGCGTTATCGGTGAACCGATGTGCGACGAGAACGGCAATGTCGTTGGCGCCCGAGGTGCCATCCAGGATCACAGCGCACTGCGCGAGGCTGAACATTCCCTCGCCGCCAGCGAGGCTCGGTTCCGTCAATTGGCCGAATCGATGCCGATTATCGTATGGACCGCCGATCCCACCGGAAATCTCGATTTCGCCAACCACCATTTTCTTGAATACACCGGCATCGGTGTTCTCGAATCCCTCCAAAGAGACTGGATCAGACATGTGCATCCCGAGGATACCCATCTCGCAGCAAATCGCTGGTACGAGGCGGTAAAGGACCGCCGGCCTTACGAAGTTGAGTACCGCTTCCTCCGAGGCTCGGATGATCAATATCGCTGGTTCCGCGTTCAGGCTCAGCCCGCACTCGATGCCTCCGGCAACATAATCAACTGGTATGGAACGGCCATCGACATCAACGACTCGAAATTGCTCGAACGCAATGCGACAGCTCTGGCAGAGCAGCTTGCCGCTACGCTTGAAAGCATACGCGACGGCTTTTTCACGCTCGATCACGATTGGAAGTTTAAGTATGTTAATTCCGAAGCCGAAAAAATGCTGCTCCGCAGTCGAGATGACCTTATCGGCAAGAATATCTGGGAAGAATTTCCCGAAGCGATAGGCAGCCCCGCCGAGATCAATTACCGGCGCACAATGGAAGAAGCCGTCACCTCGGACTTCGAGTTCTTCTTTGAGCCGCTCGATACGTGGTTCGGCGTTACGTCATACCCCTCAAGTGATGGCATTTCTGTATATTTCCGCGACATCACAGACATCCGCAATCACCGCGAGCAGATGCGGGAAAGTGATGAAAGGTTCCGGCTGCTTGCAAAGGCCACCAATGACGCGATCTGGGACTGGGACCTCACTACCGACGAGCTGTGGTGGAACGAAGGCTTTGAAACTCTCTTCGGTTTCCGGCGATCTGAGATCGAATCTACACTGGAAGCCTGGACCCGCCTGATACATCCCGAGGATAGGGAGCCCGTTACACGTGCGCTGCATGCGGCCATCGACTCCGGCAAGGACGCCTGGTCCCATGAGTACCGCTTTGCCCGAAAGGACGGCACTTATGCCTTCGTGCTCGACCGCGGGTACGTAATTCACGACGTCGCGGGAGTGCCGATCCGTATGATCGGCGGTATGACGGACCTGTCGGAGCGAAAAGAGCTGGAGGCCAAGCTGCTTCAGAGTCAAAAAATGGACGCGATAGGTCAGCTTGCCGGCGGCGTGGCACACGATTTTAATAATCTCCTCACTGTGATCAACGGTTACAGCGACCTCTTAATGCGGTCGATGGTCGAGGAGACGCCTGACCGCAAGAAGATAGCCGCCATACGCGATGCCGGTGAACGGGCCGCAAATCTCACCCGCCAGATGCTGGCCTTTGGCCGTAAACAGATTCTAGCTCCCAAGATCGTCGACCTTAACGAGATCGTCGAGGGGATGAATAAGCTTCTCAAACGCCTGATCGGCGAGGACATCGAGTTCCAAACTGACCTCGCCGAGGCCCTTTCCCCGATCAAGGTCGATCCCGCGCAGATGGAGCAAGTATTACTAAACCTCGCTGTGAATGCTCGGGACGCCATGCCCGTGGGGGGCAAGCTAACTATTCGGACCGAAACTGTCGTTGTTGGCGATTCGCGATTCCCGGCGATCGCTGACCTCCCGCCCGGCAACTATGCAATGCTCACCTTTGGCGACACAGGCGTGGGCATCGACCGGGCGATCATCGACCGCATTTTCGAGCCGTTCTTTACAACCAAAGATGCCGGAAAAGGCACGGGCCTTGGCCTTGCGACGGTTTTCGGCATTATCAATCAGAGCGGCGGACACATCGCAGTTTCCAGTGAAGAAAACTGCGGTGCGACATTTACGATCTGGCTGCCCGCCGTCAATGACGCGGCCGCTTCCGATCTCCACAGCGACGAGGCGCCACTTGGAGGGAAAGAAACCATCCTCCTCGTCGAAGATGAAGAGGCTGTCCGCCGGATCGCAAGACTAACGCTGGAGACGTACGGCTACAACGTGCTGGAGGCCCCGGAGGCCGATACCGCAAAGGATCTTTTCGGCAAAAGCGGACAGATAGATATGGTGGTGAGCGATGTGATCATGCCGGGCATTAACGGACGAGAACTCGCGGAGCACTTCCGGGGACTTCGGCCCGATATCAAGGTCCTTTACATCAGTGGCTACACCGATGATGCCGTGCTCGCCCGCGGTGTCTCAGAATCAAAGGACGCTTTCCTGCAGAAACCATTCACGCCTCAGGCGATCGCGCGGGCCGTTCGGACCGTTCTCGACAACTAATTTCGTTACGCATGGAATTTCCTGAGGCCGGCAGATATTAATCATTGAAACGGCCTTTGGTGTGATTTTGATCAGTCCGTCGTTACCCTGTGCGCCTACGACACCCGGAGCCGAAAGACTTGGGTCATCACAGGTGCACGCGATAGCCGCCCGTTTGCGTGCGGTCGGTGCGAAATAAAAGAAGGCACTACCCAGTTGTCACTAGACAGCACCTTTAGCGGATCGTGAAAATAACAGAAGCCCAATCTTAGATCGTAAGGCCTATTTCGAAGGCTTAAAAAACGACGTTGTCTCCTACCTTGACCTTCGACAGTTTGAAGTCCATCCTCCTGGGTAGCAAATACGCGAAACGATTCGACGGAGTAAGAAAAGCGGAGTTAAAGACAAGGCTCACTTCACTGTTATCCTTGGTTAGCAGCGGCGATCCTTTGTCGTCATTCCTGGCAAAGAAAAATACCGCGGAGTCACCTCCCTTTACAGGTGCAATGAAATGTGCAAGTTCCCGCTCTACGCCTTTTTCATTTCTTAGCGTAACGTTCCCTTTCATCTGCTCCAACGTCATAGCCTGAAAAATCCCTTCCTCAACTGATTCCCCGGAACTGTACGGAAATTGAGTCGCGGTAACGACGTAGTAAGACTGACACGGAACGCAATCGAGCAGCCCTTT
>DATHVL010000055.1:0-3037 GCA_035461325.1 Pyrinomonadaceae bacterium | reverse complement strand
GAATTGGGCCGGCGGTATAGTTTCGACGATGTCATCGGCCGAAGCACCGGGCTAAAAGAAGCGTTCGATATTGTCGAAAAGGTTGCAGATACCGCCACGACCGTCGTGATCGGCGGCGAGAGCGGCACCGGGAAAGAGTTGGTCGCCCGGGCATTACACTTCAACAGCGGCCGCACGGCATTGCCGTTCCTCGCTATCAACTGCGGCGCGCTGCCGGAAGCACTTCTGGAAAGCGAGCTTTTCGGCCATACGAAAGGGGCATTTACCGGGGCCGTCGCCGACAAGAAAGGCTATTTTCGTTCGGTAAATGGCGGAACGCTTTTTCTGGACGAGATCGGTGAGATGCCGCTCGGCCTGCAGGTCAAGCTGCTCCGCGCACTTCAGGAGCGTGAAGTAACGCCGGTCGGTTCCTCACACGCGGAACGCTTTGAGGCGCGAATAGTCGCGGCGACGAACCGTGACCTCGAGGCCGAAGTCGCCGCCGGGCGATTCCGCGAAGATCTTTTCTATCGCCTCAACGTCGTCGAGATCCGCATACCGCCGTTAAGGGAGCGCCGCGATGATATTCCGCTGTTGTCCAAGCATTTCGTTCAGCGTATCGCCCGTGACCTCAATACACCGGCGAAAGATCTGGCTCCGGACGCGATCCTAGCGCTTGCATCCTATGCCTGGCCAGGGAATGTGCGGGAGCTGGAGAATACTATCGAGCGGGCATTTGTGCTGAGTGGGGAAACGATCACTGTTGGGGACCTGCCGCCGCGGATCCTTGCCCATTCGGGAACCGATGCGGCCACACCGCAAAAGCCGGATTCGCTTGAGGAACGCGAACGGGCCTACGTTTATGAGATCTTGGAATCAGTTTCGAACGACAAGGTTGAGGCGGCAAAGATCCTCGGTATCGACCTCTCGACCTTATATCGAAAGCTTAAACGCTATGAAGAGATCTGACGGTTTACGGCTTTTTGAGTTCGACGACAAAGTAATCGGTTTCGGTTATCCGGACCGCGCGTCCTTCCGAATATGGAGCCTTTAGGAAGGGCCCGGCGGGATATGCGGTTCCCTGTAATTTTGACTCTTCGCCCAGCTCGCTCTTGGCCACAAGTTCCGCCGGGAACCACTCCTCACTCAGTATCTCGACATTGGTGCCCGGATCGATCGTCTTAAGCTCGTCCTCGATCAGTTGTGCGTTCTCAGGGCCAAACAGGATCGCGGCCCGCAAGCTATTTCCGGGTGCCGCGTTGGCTGCCGGGCCGGCTTCCGTGTCCCGCCATGCTACCTCAGCCGGTTCGTACGGAAGCGTGATCAGCAGCCCCAGTTCTTCCGCACTGTCATTGGAGCTCTTTTCCGGTTCAGGGGAGCGGTTCGCGGCCGGCGTGGGCGCCGCATTTTCGTTTGCGATAGGGTCATCGCCGCAGCTCGCAATTGATCCGACAAAAAACACAAGCGAAATCAGAAAAGCGAATGATCTGTAAGGCATCCGGTAATTTTAGACACATCCTTCTGGTAATGCAATATCGCCGGCCGCCGCGTTGTGCAGCTGCCGCCCTAAAAGTGTAGAATACAAGGCTTTAGGGCCGAACCTGCTTAATGTCGAAGACCTCAAAACAAGGTGCCTGGTATGCAATAGTCGTATTGTTCCTGATCAACACGCTTAACTTCTTCGATCGGTTGATCATCGGGGCACTAGGCGAACCGATCAGGAAAGAGTTCGAACTTGGCGACGCCTCGCTGGGCCTGCTTGCAACTGCATTCACGCTGGTTTACGCTGTCGCCGGATTGCCCCTCGGGCGGCTCGCGGACCGCGTCTCGCGCCCCGGCATCCTCGCCGGCGGGGTGCTGGTATGGAGTCTTTTCACGGCCGCATCGGGGCTCGCACGCAGCTATTGGCAGATCTTTGCTTTTCGCATCGGCGTCGGCATCGGCGAGGCCTCGTGCGCTCCTGCGGCGACTTCGCTGATCAGCGATCTATTCCCTCAGGATAAAAGGGCCCGGGCAATGAGCATATTCATGCTCGGCTTGCCCATCGGCATCGCGTTAAGTTTTGCCGTTAGCGGCACGCTCGCGCAGGCTTACGGCTGGCGGATGGCATTCATAGCTGCGGGGGTCCCCGGTATCATACTTGCGGCCCTCGCACTGCTTATCAGGGAGCCCCGACGTGACGTCTCACAGGATGCGCCGCCGAGGTCACCCGACGCAGGTTCGCCCTATCGCAGTATATTATCGTCACCGACAATGCGGTGGCTGATAGTTTCCGGGGCCATCCACAATTTCTGTCTCTACGCATTGAGTTCATTTATGACGCCGTATTTAATGCGTTTCCACGGCCTGGAGATCCGGGACGCGAGCCTGATCGCAATGTTCGTCAACGGCATTTTCACGCTCCCGGGATTGCTTTTAGGAGGCGTAGTCGGCGATGCGGCATCAAAGCGGCGAGCGAACGGCGGGCTGATCATCGTCGGGGCGGCGACGCTTCTGGCAATTCCGCTTTTCGTATCCGCAGTGCTTGCCGAGGCCGGCAACACCACCCTCTTTCTATGGGCGATGGGCGGTGCCTTTGCCTTGATGTACTTCTACTATTCAGTGACCTATTCGGCCATCGCAGAGGTCACGGAACCAGGACTGCGTGGTACGGCAATGTCCGTTTATTTCCTCGCTATGTACGTACTTGGCGGTGCACTGGGGCCATACGTCCTGGGACTGTTGAGCGATCAATTCACCCGGCGAGCCGCCGTGGCCTCCGGTGTCACCGATTTCACCACCGCCACCCTTGAGCCTTTTCGCGCAGCGGGACTCCAAACCGCGATGTATATCGTCCCGATCCTGTGCATTGCCCTTGCCGGAATAATGTTCATGGCCGCGCGGGCGATGAAGAAGGAAGCGATCGTGTTCACGGGTGTTGAAAAATAAGCTAGAATTTAGTTATGTCCGTTGCAGTTATCGAAGACCTGATCACCATCGACCCTGAACTAATGGGCGGAACCCCGGTTTTTTCCGGGACGAGAGTGCCGATCAAGTCGCTTTTTGATTGGCTCGAGAC
>DATHVL010000054.1:0-2790 GCA_035461325.1 Pyrinomonadaceae bacterium | reverse complement strand
GCCTTTGAGGTACGGTTTCGCCTCTTCAAAAATGTTCTCAGAATTCTCGGTGCGGCCCCCGCAGGTCGAGGTGTAAAACGCCATGATCGGCTTGCCGCCATGCATCGCGATCATCCCCGCCGTCTCGCGCACCGCACGGGTTCCCATCGCGGTCTCGATAGAAACTCCCTTGTAAACCTGCGACCACACGTCCGGTTTCATATCGAAACCCTGTGTGGCAAAGCCGTTAATATTGGCGACGGCGTAGGTGCGTGCAGCGACTGCCTGGGCCTTTTGTGCTTCGATCTGCGGAAGCGAAAGCTCAGAGGGCACGACACCGAGCAGATATTCTTCAAGCGGCACGACATTAACCACCGTCAGCGATCCCTTTGCATTCACGAAGACCTCAAGCTTGCCGCGATACGCCTTCCCGTTCAGCCGGACGGGCTGCGCTCGTTCATCGAACGAGCCGAACGCCACTGCCTTTAGCGACGAATACCTTGCTGCCTCGCTGGCTCCGTTCACGCTCAACTCTCGCAACCCCGGAAGCACATCATCAACGGTACCGACCGGACGTGCAGAGCCCATCGGCGTGATCAAGCTTCGAACCTCACTCTTGCCGGCCGCTCGAACCTGGTGAGAAAGTGCCAATGCGTCGGGCGAGTGCACTGCCTTCTTCTCGGCCGTAACCGTCACGCCATCGATGCCCCGTCCGGCCAATGCGCTTCTAAAAGTTTCCGCATCCTCGGCCGACTGACGCGGCTCGCCGATCCAAACTTTCCACGTATTAGTAGCCGTATCGATGCTCGAAAGTGCCGATTCCCCCGTCGCCTGCCGCACTCGGGCCGCTACCGCCGCGGCTTCAACAGAATTTGCAATGTTCCTGATCTCAAGAATGAACTGTTCCAGTACCGGCGGACGATACATTCTCGCCGCAACGGTGACCCGATTTGCCGCCAACATTCGCGGCGATTCTTCAGGGGAGTACGCAACTAGCTGCGTATCGTCGGTCGTGATATTTACGCTCGCCGCATTAGTGACCAAACCGATCCTTATCAGCGGTTCCGCTCCCGGCATCAACGCCCGGTAAGGGGTGAAATACCCGCCGTATCCGACCGTTGCCATAACCGCCACAAATAACAGGCCTGCTGAGATCAACCGCAATTTCATAAAACTATAATACTCCCCGGCGCGGACGCCGCCTTGTTTATTTTTCGAGCGTATTAAAGACGAGTGGAAAAGTTGCGTATGTCTGCCCTCGATGCTGCGGCCGAAACGCGAAAAGAACGATCTGGCCTTTGCCGTGCGACGCCTCTACCATTGCCGCCTTTCCGTTTATCATCGGCTCGCCGAGCATCCATCCGGACATCAATGCGTCTTTTCCCGCATACCGCGCGATAACCGTAACCGGAGCGTCCGCCGTGACCTCGAATGCCGAGCTGTTGATAAAGTACGCCGGCGTGTCAGGCGGCATCCCCCGTGCGAATCTATGCCCTGTCTCAACATCCAGTTTCACGATCGAACCCGGGTTATAAAATTGGCTTCGCGGAACGCCGGCCAGAACGTTTTTGATCGGCAGGCCGAACTCCTTGATAACCAGGCCGCAAGAGGCGTCAAAGCACACAAGCCGCCCGCCCTCTTCCACAAATCGCTTAAGGTTCGCGACGCCGGTTTCCCCGATCCCGCCGGCGAATTCGTCGGGATATCGTTCGGCCGATAGGCCATTTGTGATCCCCGCCTCCCCGATCGAAGGGAGTATCAGCACATCAACAGGCGGCTTCCCTTCACGCAGCGATTGATCAGAGATCTTTTCGTATTTGATCTGATGATTGTCCAGCACCAGCCGCGTCCACCCTTCGTCCATAGAACCCATCGAGCCGTGATAGAGCCCGACGCGTGCCGGGCTACGAAGCGGATTCCGCAGCATCGCAAAAGGCTCGCCGACAGCCGGAAGGTTCATGACCGCACGTGCCTGGTCGATATTTGCGATCGGCTTTATGGTGCTCCGAAGCTTGTCGAGGTCCTGAATGTCCCATACCTCTACCGTTTCGATACCCATCTGCAGCGGCAGCGTCCAGCCCGCGACGTCGTACGGCGGATCGGGCACGCCCGATTCGTTGACCCGGTTGGGATAGGTCTGCCTTTCAAACAGGCTCAGAATATTATTACGCTGGGGCTGGTCGGCAAATACCAAAAAACTGCCGAGCGGTATCTCGTGATACTCCCTGTTGTCCCGCTCGTGCATTATCCACAACTCGCGGGTCATCTCGTGAACCTCGATGCCCTGTTCGCGGAGCACATCGATAAATCTCGCGATCTTTTCCGCATACGGCTGGCCCGCCGTGATGATAAACGCCTGCGGTACGGCGGGATCGCGCTTGATATTTGCGGCTCCCAGCTCATAGAAATTCCGCAGATATTGCGAGCGAAACTTCGACGCCATTTCCAGCAGTGCCCTGCTCGCGATCATCTCTATCCGTGCGATGTCCCGCGGTCCCCACTCGCCACCCTGCCAGGGGTCCGGTTGTGAGATGGTGCGTTCGAGCGGCGAGTTAAGCCCCCGTGCCGGCCGCGTTCGCTGCAATTGGTCCCGCGGTATCGTCACGGGCGTCATCAGATTCGCACTGGCTGCCTCCGACAAGATGCCGATCGAGTTGTGATAA
The DNA here is from genome assembly GCA_035461325.1 of Pyrinomonadaceae bacterium. Taxonomy (GTDB): domain Bacteria; phylum Acidobacteriota; class Blastocatellia; order Pyrinomonadales; family Pyrinomonadaceae; genus OLB17. The sequence goes on along the minus strand of DATHVL010000054.1, from coordinate 148 downwards.
TAAGGTGCGGATCGGAACCCGCCGTGCCACCACATGTCGAAAGTGGTATTCGTCGCCACGCCCTTTACCCCTGCCGACTGCAGATCAGCGGCCATCTTGTAACCGATAAGGCCGACATCCCTGATGATCGTCGGCGCGATCCGATCAT
>DATHVL010000053.1:0-4276 GCA_035461325.1 Pyrinomonadaceae bacterium | reverse complement strand
GATCAGGTCGATCTAATCTATCGAATTCATTGGGCAGTGCGCGAAGCCCAGCTTACGGGACAAACTGTCCCTTGTTCGATCAACCCCGCTGTCGTCTATGAAAGGCATTATGCTCTTAACTGGCTTGTTGGTTATGCCGATGAATGGGATGACGTTACTACAGATACCTGAAACCACGGTTCGGGCATGCGGATATCGCGAATCAATGCACCTTTGCTCGTGCAGAGTCCGAGTATGACGACAAGGGTTCTCATCGGATTGGCCGAGGAACTCACTTTGAAATGAGCGGAAGGCATAGACGTCGCTCCCTATGCCTTCCGGGTAGTTGCTCACACGTCAGCCGCTTCCTATTTACCGGGAGCGATTCGCCAAAGCTCTCCGTTCGATTCGTCCGTTACGACATAAAGAAAGCCATCCGGGCCCTGGCGAACGTCACGGATCCTCTGCCCGCGGTCGGTTAGCAGATGCTCTTCGCCGGTGACGCGGTTATCTTTGATGACCAGTCGCACGAGCCGTTTTGACGCGAGGCCGCCGACGAAGATATTTCCCTTCCATTCCGGAAAAGCCGACCCGGTATAAAACTCCATCCCCGAGGGGGCTATGACCGGGTCCCAATAATAGACCGGCTGCTCCATTCCATCTTTAGCAGTGATGCCGCCCGGGATGGCCTCGCCGGTATATTCCTCGCCATAGCTGATCACGGGCCAGCCGTAATTTTTCCCAGCTTCGATAAGGTTCAGTTCATCGCCGCCGCGCGGCCCGTGCTCAACGGTCCAGAGCCGGCCCTGATCATCGACGGTCGCGGATTGGATATTTCGATGGCCGACCGACCATATGTTACCCTCAGCTCCTTCTTGCCCCGCAAACGGATTATCGGCCGGCACGGTTCCGTCCGGATCGATGCGGACAACCTTGCCGTTGTGCGATTTAAGGTCCTGTGCGAGCGGCCGCATGCTGTTTTTGTCAAAGCGGTCGCCGAGTGTAATGAACAGCTTTCCATCAGCCGCGAATGCCAGACGCGACCCGAAGTGCATTCCATTGGGGTAGGTGGGCATCCCGCGAAATATCACACGTACATCCGAAAGTTTTCTCCCGTCCGCGCTCAATACGCCCCGTGCGGCGCTCGTTCCGTTTCCGCCTTCGCGTCGCTCAGAAAAACTCCAGAAGATCGTACGGTCCTTTTCGAAATTCGGGCTAAGCGCAACGTCAAGTAGCCCGCCCTGCCGCTCCGCAGCTATCGGCGGCAATCCGCCAACGCTGCTTTCGGCGGGGGGCCCACCCTCGCCGACGGGCAACAGCCCCTCGATCGGTTCACCGACCTTTCCGTCAGCAGAAATTATCCGCAACCGGCCGGCCTTTTCGGTGATCAAAAAGCTGCCGTCAGGCATGGGCTCAACCGCCCAGGGCTTTTCCAAACCCTTGGCCAAGACGGTCACCGCGATCGGTGCCGCGGTCTTCACCCCACATGTCCGGGTCTGCCCTTCGAATGCCGGCTTCTGGTCGGGGGCATTGGCCTCGCCAAGCGAAACCGGTTGGCACTCCTGTGCGGGTTTTTGCTCAGCCTTTGTGTCTGTTTTTGGCGGGGTATTTTGACCGGCCGGGCGCTGTGCACATGCCGTACCGGCCATCAAAAATGTTAAAGCCAGAATAATTGCGAATTGTGTTTTCATCGATCTGTTCTCCTCCTTGACTTGGTAACGACGCTTTGCCCCAGGCTAGGGTTTACACAAGGGCCGGGGGCTCTCTTCTTAATTTCTCTGTAAAGCTTGCAATACATTATACCTAAATTAAAATGGGGCGTTGGGAGAAGTTATCAAAAATGACTTTGTCACGAGAGGAAAGTACCGAATTGATGCGGACGTTAAAGTCGAGGTTCGAGGCGAATATGCCCCGGCACAAAGGCATAAAGTGGGAGGACGTCGAAAAGCGTCTGGACGCTGACCCTGAGAAGCTAATTTCGCTTGCCAAAATGGAAGAAACCGGCGGCGAGCCCGACGTGATCGGACACGATAAAAAGAGCGGTGAGATCATATTTGCCGATTGCTCTGCCGAAAGCCCCACGGGCCGCCGGAGTATTTGTTACGACAAAGCGGCCCTTGAATCAAGAAAAGAGCACAAGCCCAAAGACAGCGCTCAAAATATGGCCGACGAAATGGGCGTTGAGATGATGACCGAGGAAGAGTACCGCGATCTGCAAAAACTCGGCGAGTTCGACCTGAAAACATCATCGTGGATCGCCACGCCCGACGATATCCGTAAACGCGGCGGCGCGTTATTCTGCGATCGCCGTTACGGCCATGTTTTCACCTACCACAACGGTGCCGAGTCCTACTACGGAGCGCGCGGGTTCCGCGGCTTACTTCGGATCTAGACCGCTTGCCGGGCCCTCACGAAAACGGGCTCACGGGGGCCTCGGTAGGAAAAAGTTCATGGATCTTCCCCTAAACCTGTACAACCTCCGGAGTAAAAAGTTATACTAATGATTGTTAAACCGGGTTAAAGCGGTACATTAAGGGGGGCAGTATGACGAAATTGGTTTTGGGAATTATAGCGATCGGGCTTTTACAGCTTGCTTTTGTTGCTTATACACACCTAGAGGAGCCGTTGACGGTCGCAATGCTTCCGGAACAACCTGCGATGGCGGCCATGGCCTTTCCGTCGCTCATTCCCGAACTTCCGCCAGTTGCTCGTGACCACGCCGCGACCCTTAGTACCGACGCCGTGGAGGTTTCGGCACCTGCCCGGTGGGTCAAGCAGGACGCCCCGACCGCTGACCGTACGAATGTTACCGCCGGACGTTCGAACACCACGCCGATCATCCGGAGCAACGGCCGCTCAGATTTCGCACCCGCAAGACATGCCCGCACTGACGATTTTAGTACGGTTGTGATCGGCTATACGGGCCGCCAGACCGAGTCGGCCACGTGCGACCCGCCGGCCTCGAATAGGCCAAAAAACCGCTCATTGATGGCTAAAGCAGCTCCGGTCGTCAAGAAACCGTGGGAATTTATAAAGGCCGTCGGCTCCAAATTAAACTGACTCGGCAGTCCTTTCGATCTATTCCATCAACTCATTACGCGTTCCATAGTGGCGGCTGCCACGCCGTCGAAGGCAGTGGCCAATTTGTCTGCATAGGAGCGCGTGATGAAAAACTTTGATCGTTTAACAAAAGTTCTTTTTGGCACACTGACCGTCGGTGTGTGGTGTTTGGCCGCACAGGCGTGGTACGGCACGACCCCTGCCCAAGCGTCGGACGATAAGGCGTCGCAGGTTATAAAGACCCGCAGCCTGATCATCGTCGACGAGCAAGGCCGCGAGAGAATCATTATGGGCTCTCCGGTTCCCGACCCGCCGCATGTCGGCAAACGCATCAGCCCCGGCCACGGGATGATCATCCTCGACGAAAAGGGCTATGAACGATTCGGCCTCGGCCTGATGGATAACGGGAATATGGGGATGGGCTTTGACGCTCCGCCCGATCTCGAGAATCCTAAGAAAAATACCGAACGGCTTCACTTCATAGCCGATGCTAAAGGCGGTGCGACCATCCGTTTCCTTAACCGCCAGACCGGAGTTCCGGGATGGATCCGCCTGGGGGACGACGACAAACTTTATTTCGAATTTATCGACGTTCAGCCTGATAAGAACAAGGTCATCAAGCGTCAGCTAAGCATCGACGGCGATAAAACGCTCGAGCAGCCGTTCAAGAAGTAACGTGCCCGCAACGAGAAAAGGTGGCCCAACTCGCGGCCACCTTTTCTCGTTTAAGGATCGTTTCCGGCTAATACGCCAGGTCAAACCGGTCGAGGTTCATCACCTTCGTCCACGCGGCAACAAAGTCGTTGACGAATTTCTCGCCGGCATCTGAGGAGGCATAAACCTCTGCCAGTGCTCGCAGCTCTGAGTTCGAACCAAAGATCAGGTCCACCCGCGAACCGAGCCATTTCAGATCCCCTGTTTTGCGGTCATGTCCCTCAAAAACAGTTTCGTTCTCGTCGGCGGCCTTCCATTCCGTGTCCAGGTCGAGCAGGTTGACGAAAAAGTCATTCGTCAGCGTGCCCGGCCGGTCGGTGAAAACGCCATGCTTAGACCGGCCGGTGTTTGCGTCAAGGGTCCTCATTCCGCCGACAAGCACGGTCATTTCCGGGACGGTGAGTGTTAGCTGACTGGCCTTATCGACCAGCAGTTCCTCCGCCGAAACTTTATATTGGCTCTTCTTATAGTTGCGAAAGCCGTCGGCAACGGGCTCCATATACTTGAACGAATCGACATCGGT
>DATHVL010000052.1:0-4871 GCA_035461325.1 Pyrinomonadaceae bacterium | reverse complement strand
GTAGAATTTCACGCGGTTGACCATCTTCGGCTGGATCCGGTTTATGAACTCGACGGTCCGGAGATATTCCTCTTCGCTATCGACGCGTATTGCCGCGAAGTCATCAGAAAGGTGATCGCGGAGCAGACGCTGGACGATGTCCAGGTCCTGATGCACCAGCGCAGGCGATTTGGATTTTTCGGTTTGACGCTTAATATCTAGCCAGGTACGGACCAGATATCTGGCATCTTGGCGAAGGTCTTCCTCAGAAATGCCGATGCCCGCCGTTCGCACGATGAAGCCGCCCGAGGGAATGGTCTCGTCGTTGCGGATCCTCTGGATCAGGGTACGAAGCCGGCCGCGCTCGCTAGATGATTCGATCTTGCGCGATACGCCGAGGTGCTCGATGGTCGGCATATAGACAAGGAATCTACCGGGCAGTGCGATATGCGACGTAATGCGGGCGCCCTTTTTGGCGATGGGCTCCTTCGCGATCTGGACGAGTATTTCCTGGCCTTCGCGAAGAAGGTCAGAAATGGTGGGCTGCTGACGGCGTTCACCGCGATCGCCGCGGTCACTGCGGTTGTCTTCGGGTTTGTCGTTACGCTTGTCGCCGCCGCGACCACGGCCGCCGCGGGTACGGCCCCGAGCGGATGAGGACCGGTCTTTATCGCCGTCTCCGTTCGTTTCGGCCCTGCTTTCTTTCGCCTCTTTTGCGGCAGGCTCTTTCTTAATCGGTTCGGCGGCTTCTGTTTCTTTGGCTTCTACAGCGACGTCCTCAAATCCGATTATATTCTCGCCGTTACCGTTCGAATCGCCCGCTTCACCGGTTTCGGGTTTGCGGCCGCGTCCACCTCGTCGACGCCCGCGTCCGCCCCTTCGAACCGACATCTCTGCGGTTCCGGACGGTTCCTTTACGCCTGCCTCGGCGTCCGGCAGTTGATCAGCATCGGCCTTTGCTTTCGTTGTTTTTGCCTTGGACTTCGTCGCCTTTGCCTTGGCGGCTGTAGATTTTGCTTTTGTTTTCGCTGTGGTCGACTTGGCAGCCTTTGCCGGCTTATCTTCGGACTCGTCTTCAGCCCCGCCATCGGCCTTCTTGGTCGATCGTTTGGCGGATTTGGCCGCTCGCGGCTTGGCCGGAGCTTTCTTGCCCTTTGCCGGCTTTGCAGTCGTTTCGGGCTCTTCCTCTTCGTCGGCTATGCGTTCAAAGCCACCGTCGCCCGAAGAGAGCGAATCGAGCAGCGAGCCAACGGGCGCCTCGTCGGTGCTCTCCATGTCAAACTCGACCGCTCGGACGCGATCCACGATCGCCTCCTGCATATAGGCGTCCTTGAAAAGTTCGCCGGTCTCTGAATCGTCAACAATGCGTTCAAATCCGGAATCGTCAAATTCGAAGACCGGCCCATCGCTGGCGGCTATTCGGCTCTCGTCCTCATCTTCAATGATCTCGGGCCGTCCGCCCCTCTTCATGTCCTCGGTTCGGGGAGTCTCCGCCTGGCCCCGACGGCCGCGGCCGCCGCGCCTTGCCTGGGGCTTTTCTTCGTCTTCGCCCTCGTCGGAACCTTCGCTGAGAGGTTCCATTATCTCCTGAGCGGATTCCATCTGTTTTTCGCGCTCGAGACGAGCACGTTCAATGCGGTCGTTGGCCTCGCGTTTTGCTTCCTCAGGCGAGCCCTTTTTGGATTTTTCGGTGACGATGCGCTCGATCTCTTCTTCTTCGTCGAAAAAGTCGGAGACGTAAAGGAAGGCGTCGCGTTCAAGGCCGATCGCGACAAAGGCAGACTGCATACCGGGCAGCACACGCTGGACCCGGCCCTTATAGATGTTGCCGGCGATGCCGGTATTTTCTTCGCCGCGCTCGATATAGAATTCGGTAACGCGGCCGTTATCCAGAATTGCGATCTTCTTCTCGCGTCCATTGACGCTGATGATCATTTCTTTCGCCATACAAATTGAGTAATTCCTCGATATTTTGGGTTTACTGTACCCCGACAGAGAAGATGGGACCGTGCGGCAATTTGATGTGGGTCTTGAGACAGGCTTTTCGCGGCGGGAGGCCGCGTTGATCGAGCGGAAATTGTTACTTTTCTATCAAGGCCCGCGGCGGTTAAAGCCGGGGCGTCGAGAAAACGGTGTATTTTCACGCAGGAACTTGGTTTCAATAACGGCGGCGTCATTGGCTCGGCCGTTTTGAGGGAGCACTTATCAAGTCTTTAGGATAGTGCTCAACCTGAAAAATCTGTCAATTGCCCGCAAATGCGGAAAAGATCCTCAACGTCTGCTGTGTTTCGACATTCCTCGAAACGGCCTCCGAAGGGGCAAACTCAAGAAAAGTATAGACGATGTAAGTACATTGGTAAATCGGAAAACACAAAAATAGCGGTGTCTTTGCCAACGGACAGTGGTCGAAATACAATTGAGCCATTCCCCGCGGAGCCCCGACTATGGAGATCTACACACAATATATCAAGGACGCCGATGCGCTGAAGAAAGCCTGCGATGACCTGGCAAAAGAGCCGGTGCTCGGTTTTGACACTGAAACCACCGAGCTTGACCCGTATCGGGGTGAGCTAAGGCTTGTGCAATTCAGTACTGGGCGGGGGGCCGTCGTCATTGACCTTAGGGCGTTTTCGGCGGACGGGACTGGTGCGGTTCAAAACCCGCAACTCGACCCTCTGCGGGCGATCATTGCCGACCCCAAACTGACAAAGATCGCGCACAATTCGAAGTTTGATGCGAAATGGGTGCGCCACCATCTGGGGTGTGAGCTAGAGGGGATCTTTGACACGTATCTGGCAAGCCAGTTGATCGCGGCGGGCGACAGCGAACGGCGCCATTCACTGGCGGATGCGGCTCAATTCTTTACCGGAACGGAGTTGGACAAGTCGGAACAGGTCAGCGATTGGGGGGCCGATGAGCTTTCTGCATCGCAGTTGGAGTACGCGGCCCGTGACGCGGCGGTACTATTGCCGCTGCGTGAGCAGATGGCCGAGCGGTTGAAGAATGACGGGCTTGAGCGTGCGGCGAATCTCGAATTTGAGTGCGTTATGCCGATCGCCGAGATGGAGCTCAGCGGTATTTATCTCGATCGTGAGCTTTGGACGGCGCAGCTCGAGCGAATGAGAACGGCACAAGCAAAGGCTGCAAATGAGCTGCAGGATTTGCTCTCGGCCGGCGTTGCGCAGGCGTCGCTGTTCGGCCGGGCGGAGATAAATCTCGATTCGCAGCAGCAGGTTACGGATGCACTGCGGAACCTCGGCGTTCCGATGCCGGAAACCACGCGAGCCTGGCAGCTGCAGCCGCTGGCAGCGGACTATCCCGTGATCGGCAAGTTGCTGGAATATCGTGCGGCGCAGAAAGCACTGACGAGTTTCGGCGAAAATATTCTTGAGTTTATCGAGCCCCAGACCGGGCGGATCCATGCGGACTTCAGGCAGATCGGTGCACCGACGGGGCGCTTCTCTTGCTCGAACCCGAACCTGCAGCAGATACCGCATGAAAAGGAGTATCGAAGCTGTTTCCGGGCTCCTGAGGGCCGGCGTTTCGTGATCGCCGATTACTCGCAGATCGAGTTGAGGATATTGGCCGAGTTCTCGCAAGACGCGAATTTTATCGAGGCTTTTGTCGGCGGGACGGATTTCCATACGGCGACCGCAGCGCAGGTCTTCAATGTGAAACCCGATCTGGTATCAGCCGAGCAACGATCGTTCGCAAAGCGGTTGAATTTTGGGATAGTTTACGGCGTTGGTGCGTCAAGGTTTGGGCTAATGACGGGGCTGTCGCAAAGCGATGCCGAGAGTACGATGCGACGATATTTTGCGACGTATCGCGGGCTCGACAGCTATTTGAGGGATGCAGGAAATCGGGTCGTTTCGGAACGTACCGCACGGACCGGCAGCGACCGGCTCTTGAGGCTGAGGTTTGAAGACGGCGACCGCCAGCAGATCGCGGCAGCACGGCGATACGGCGTGAACATGCCGATACAAGGGACGTCGGCCGATATCCTCAAACGCGCATTAAGACTGCTGCACGAATCGCTTCGCGGGACGAGCGGCAAGCTGGTTAATATCGTTCACGATGAGATCATCATCGAGTGTGACACCGACGATGCCGAGCAGATGGCGACGATACTTGAAAGCTCGATGGAGGCCGCCGGGCGCGAATTCTTAAAGAACGTACCGGTAAAGGTCGACACCAAAGTTTCCGAAGATTGGTGCAAATGATCAGCCGGCCCATGCGGGATCGGAGACGAGCAGCAGCGCGGCCAAGCCCTTGATCTGACCAGGCGTAAGAGTGAACTCATGAACGCCGAGGCGGATCTTGACGGTCGAACGCTCCGCGATACTTTTCAGCACTTCCCGCGAAACTTCAAAGTTTAGATATTCCATATTGCGGTCGGCCTTTGCTGCGTACCGTGAATCGCCGAGTTCGATGACTTCCCCGTCGGCGTAGATGGTTAGGCCGTGCGATGCCGCAAAACGGGGCTTTTTACTTTTGACCCAGAAGGTGAGCTTTACGGGATCGGGGGCGGTTTTCAGTTCACTGCCGGCGAAAAAGAAACCTGCAGCAAAATTCATCGCCTGGATCCCGGCGCGCGAAGCATCGGCGTCAGAGAAATTTTCGGCGACGTACATAATGCGGCCGCTGCCGGATGCGGCATCGTGGCTAAGCGTGATCTGTTTGTCGGCTTTTAGCGACTGAAGTTGGCGCGACGCGGTCTCCAGCGATTTGGTTTGTGCTGAAACGGCCGAGGTAAAGATAAGAGTGCAGACGACGAGGAGAAAGGTGTTTTTCATATTTTTGCGTGAGATAGGCGGCCCGTGGGCCGGATGAGACACTGCGTGCGGGGTTGGGATGCACGCCGCAAGTATTATCTCATAATCGCACGGCGT
>DATHVL010000051.1:0-2242 GCA_035461325.1 Pyrinomonadaceae bacterium | reverse complement strand
ATGAATTGGTATCAAGAACGCGGCCAAGAGCTCTTTCTATCTCCGGCCGCAACGCGTCGTTCTGTTCTTTCAGGTCCAGCAGTGGAACTTGCATCAATTTCTTCCGATTATGATATCGGAACCTCCGCCGATTTGCATTTTGCGACGCCGTTTTTTAGCCTGAACCACAATGAACCCTGAACTCCGCGACCATACGATCGAGATAATCCGCCGTTTAAGGCGTGCGTATCCCGATGCCCATTGCGCTCTAAATCACACAAACGCCTTCGAGCTGCTGATCGCCACGATCCTATCTGCTCAATGCACCGACGAGCGTGTCAACATCGTGACCGCCTCGCTTTTTCGCAAGTATCGCGGCCCAGGGGATTACCTAAAGGTTGAACAGACCGAGTTGGAGAGTGACATTCACTCGACAGGGTTTTTTCGGAATAAAGCAAAGAATATTCAGGCCGCGTGCAAGCGTATCGTGGAAGAGTATAAAGGTGAGGTGCCGCAGACGATGGAGGAAATATTGACGCTCGGCGGCGTCGCACGCAAGACCGCAAACGTAGTTCTCGGCAACGCGTTCGGTATCGCGTCCGGCGTTGTCGTCGACACCCATGTCTCGCGGCTGTCCCAGCGTCTCGGATTAACCGACGCAAAAACGCCTGAAAAGATCGAACTTGCGCTCCAGGAACTCGTCCCCAAGAAACACTGGGTGATGTTCCCGCACTGGCTCATTACCCACGGCCGCCGGGTCTGCATAGCGCGCAAACCAAAATGCGGCGAGTGTGTGCTCGCCGACATTTGTCCGTCCTACCCGATCTTTATGGGTACCGACTAGCGTTTTGTTCCGGTATGGATGGCAGCGATGCCGCCGGTGAGGTTGGTATAGCTGACCCCTTCAAAGCCCTTCGCTTCCATCAATACGGCAAGCCGTCTTTGATCGGGGAATTTGGAGACCGAATCCGGCAGATACTCGTAAGCGCCCCTTTCGCCGCTAATAAGCCCGCCGATCCGCGGCAAAATATGCGCAAAATAGAAATTGAAAAGTCCTCGAAAACCCGGCACCACCGGCGAAGAGAATTCGAGCACCACAAGCCTTCCGCCCGGTTTCAAAACCCTGCAAAGTTCAGCGAGCCCGTCTTCGACATTTGAGAGATTGCGCAAACCGAATGCGATCGTCACAGCATCGAAACTGCTGTCGGCGTAGGAAAGATCCATAGCGTCGCCTTCGACATACGGGATCTGACTGCTCTTCTCCTTCGCGACCGTCAGCATCGGCCGGCAGAAATCCGTGCCTATGACCTTGGCTTTTGCGTCCCGGGCAAGTTCTATCGAAAGGTCTCCGGTCCCGCATGCCACGTCCAGCACGATCGCTGTCGGGTCAGCCAGCGTCCCCGCCAATAACTCCCGAACCTTCCTACGCCAACGCTTGTCGATGTTGGCCGAAAGCAGGTGATTCAAAAGGTCATATCGCCGTGCAATGCCGGAGAACATCGACCTAACGGCCCGAGAATGCTCGAGCTCGCGAGCTGTCCTTGTGCTTTCCACTATTCTAGCTCCGGATCGCTGTTGTCTGGGGCAGGCGGTGGCTCCGGTGCGGCGGGCGGAATTATCGCGACTGTCACCATCGGAGTGGACTTCAACCGTTCAGCAAGAGCCCTGACATCAGATAGAGTGACGCTGCTTAAGGCATCCGCGTCGGCCTTCACAGAGGCAAGGCGGTAAGTGTCGGCATCAAGCCATTGCGTAACCCCGTCCGTTGAATTCCGATTCGAGGCCGCCGCAGATCGATGTGCATTAAATTCCGCGTCGGTCACGAGAGCCTCCATCATCGCTTTCTTGAATCCGGCGGCGTCAGCCCGCCCATCCGAAAATCCAAATATGATCAGCCCGGGCAGGAACCTCGCCTCGTTCCGAACAAACACCTTCTCCTGCCTTTCAGCCGGTGCCTTGGCCTTCAGCCGTGCCTCATAGATCCGCGTCAAAATTTCAGCAGCTGCGTATTCCTTGCTGCCGCGCGAAACCCCTCTGATCGCATATCGAACCTCGCTGCGTTCTGCAGATGGGGATTCTTTGATCATTGGCTCCGTGGGCGGGTCCCCCGGCTGTTTAAATGTCGCGGGGATGGTTTCGTCCGACTTCAGCCAGTTGCCGAAAAACCTCCGCACCGCCCTATACCCGGTGTTAGATTCAAAACGCCCTGAAACCGCCAGGGTCGCATTGTCTGCTCCGAAAAGCCGGTCGTAGTTAAATCGGA
>DATHVL010000050.1:0-2639 GCA_035461325.1 Pyrinomonadaceae bacterium | reverse complement strand
GACCCGAACCGAATCGTCAACCAAGCTGTCGTCAACAACCCTCGCATCACCGAACAGGAGATCGAGAAGATCGCTTCGATGCGGTCTATCACCGAGGAAGTGTTGCGGCAGATCGCGAACAGCCGGCAATGGTCACGCAGCTATATGGTCGTTCACAATCTGGCACGGAACCCGCGTACGCCCATCGCCAATGTTCTCACGATCCTCAGCCGACTGCAGCTTCGAGATCTGGCCGCACTCTCAAAGAACCGCAATGTCTCAGACGCCGTCCGCCGACAGGCTCTTAGGCTTTCACAGGCGCGCACCGGCAAATAGTCAAAGAAATTCTGTAACGCGACCGGTCTTAATATACGTCCCGGCCATGTCCGTGAATGTGTGGCTTGCCGCGCCCAGCCACATTCCTGCGAAGATGGCCTCGAGAATGTATTCGCCGCCGTGATGGCGCATCCACACGCCCACCGGCCGCCACGCTGCCATAACCTCCGCGAGACGGGGAAGATCGCCGCCCACGAATGCCGCCCATACGTACGCACCCGCAAAAGAGGCTAAGGTTACCACCCCGAGGAAATATACGACCCTGATCAAGGTCCCGAAAACGAGACCATGGGACCACCGCGACCGGTGCCGAAACACCGACCTATATGGGTACCAGAGAAAACTGAAGATCTGCCATCGCGAATACTGCCTAGAACCCGTGTCGAGATCCGGCCCGAACATCAGCCCGCCGAATAGGAATGCGGCGAATGCAGCCGCAGCTCCTGCGGGCGAATGCGTAACCACATATACCGCCGCCGCGATGGGCACGGCAAGCAGGAAGGTGACGGCATCATGTGTTTTGGCGCTGGGCATCGGGCGTGCGGCTTTCAAACGATTTTGACGCGTCGCGGCCGATTTGCCAACCTCCTTCTGCGTTTGCCGCGGGCATTTGTTAAAATTCGGGTTCGGCATGCGCCGCCCGGTTTCAATGAGTTCGTTCTTCACAAAACTTCGCACCACGCTCGAGATGATCAAGTTCGAGCACACGCTATTTGCGCTTCCCTTCGCGTTGCTTGGGGCCGTTCTTGCCGCAAACGGCATTCCCACTTGGCAGCAGCTTTTGTGGATAACCGTGGCGATGTTCGGCGCACGGTCGGCGGCGATGACATTTAATCGGATCGTCGACAGAGAGATCGACGCGGCCAACCCCCGCACTGCCGGGCGGGAGCTTCCAAGCGGGAGCCTCTCCGTCGGCTTTGCATGGGTATTTCTTTTCGCATCTGTGATCATTTTTTTGATCGCTGCTTATTCGCTCAATTGGCTAACTTTCGCGCTTTCGCCTGTGGCCTTGATCAGTGTGCTCGGCTACTCCTACGCAAAGCGTTATACGGCATTTGCCCACCTGCTGCTTGGCTGGGCATTGGCGATCTCGCCCACCGCTGCCTGGATCGCCGTCCGCGGAGCGATCGACTCAGAGGTTCCGCTGCTACTCTCGCTATTTGTCTTGATGTGGACGTCCGGATTTGATGTGCTCTACGCTTGTCAAGATCAGGAATTCGACCGCCGTGCGGGGCTCCGTTCCATACCGGCCCGGTTCGGCATCGCCCGCAGCCTGTGGATCGCACGGCTTTTTCACTTTCAGGCGTTCATCGTCCTCGTGATATTGCTCCTCGCCACGGGACTCGGCTGGCCTGCGTTTGCCGGGGTCGGCGTGGTGGCGGCACTGCTCGTGTATCAGCACACGTTGGTTAAACCGAACGACCTCTCGAGGTTGAACGCGGCGTTCTTCACCACGAACGCGTTCGTTAGCGTGATCCTCTTTCTAACCTTCGGTGCTGCTGTACTGCTCGCCCCTGCACAGGTATGAACAATCTCCTCAGATCGGTCAGCCCGCAGCTTCGTGAGGACCTTACGGCAAAGGCCTCTCGGGAGAACTTTGACCCTGACGAGCGCATATTTACCGAAGGCGAGGAGGCGGCATTTCTGCCGATCGTCGTCTCCGGCAAGGTAAAGATGATCCACTTTCTTGAACCGGGCAAGGAGGTGATAATCGGTATATTCGAAGGGGGCGAAATGTTTGCCGTCCCGCCAGTATTTGATGGAAAGACGTATCCCTCGACCGCGGTCGCGATGGAGGCGTCTGAGCTTCTACTTCTCAACCGAGATGATTTTCTTGAACTGATCCGCGAATCGTCTGAGTTCGCTTTTGCTGTGATCGAGTGGATGTGCGAAATGCTCCGCGAAAAGACATCGACGATCCAAAACCTTGCCACTTCCGCTCCCGACCATCGGGTAGCTCATATCCTGATAAAGCTCGCAGGCCGCGAAGAGGCATCCGGGCCCGTCCGCATCGCTCTCCGCCGTCAGGATATCGCCGAAATGGCGGGCCTCACAACGGAAACTACCATCCGGGTAATACGAAGGCTTGCGGAAAAAGGGCTTGTGAGGATCGAGCGGGGAAAGATCGTGATCGATTCGACCGAGGGGCTCAACCGACTTCTGGCGTCATAGTTCCCGACGACGGGAGCTCGCTCACATACTGCAGCATCCGGTTCGCAATGGCGTTCGCCCGCCACTTTATGAACGTCGCATTATCGCCCGCGAAGTTCGCATCTACCACCGAGCGAAAGATCTCCAGCCACCGCTCGAAATGCTTCATCCCG
>DATHVL010000049.1:0-3250 GCA_035461325.1 Pyrinomonadaceae bacterium | reverse complement strand
TCACGCGATTCGCCGCCGAGAACCACCCGCAGCGGGGCCTTCTGCATGAACCACGCTGCCGACACCAACAACCCCGCAAACGCAGCGGTGCCGAGTATCGCCGAGCCCAGCTTTCTGAGCCCGTCATCAAATTCACCAATTCGCTGAAACGCCATCACAATGCCGATCGCAAGTATCGGTATTATGGGCAGCAAATATCGAAGCTGTTGGCTTGAAAACAGCCAGAAAACGAACATCACCGCGGCCACCCCGGCGCCGATCTTTACCTCGACCGGTATCTCATATTTCCAAAAAGCCCATATCAGGATCGGCAGCCCGATCAGAAAAGCGACGCCCAGAACCCCATCAAAGTGCGTGGCGAGTTCCGGTTGTGCAGTGACCGAAATGTTCCACGGCGCAGCCAGGTAATCCACCGCCGTCTTGTCATATCCGCCATATTGGGCGTTCATCGCCTGAAACAGATTTGACCGCTCGATATCCCAGCCGAGAGCCTGGCCCTCCCAGATACTCATATAGAAGGGAAAGATCGGGCTGCCCGTTTCGTCCCAGGTTCTGATGTACCACGGCGATGCGATCACGCCCGCAAGAAATAGTGCCGCGAACCCGAGTCCCGCGATCTTGCCCACGCGGTCCGGCTCTGATTCTTGCGCTCTCCGAACCCGCAACATGATGACCAAGGCGAACGCCGCAAAAACAAAAAGCGCCGTGAGCTTTGCCGACAGTGCCGCACCCAGAAATATCGCCAGGTAGACGAGCCAGCCGGACTCAAGGCTCCGCCACCAACGCGTCATTCCATAGATCGCAAGAGTCACGAACAGCGCCAATGCAAGATCGATATAGGCGCTCGCCGCAACATGATATGCGGTCGGTACTGCGGCGACCATCAGCACCGCGACCAATGCCCACCGGCGTTCGACACCGATCTCGCGAGCGAAACCAAAGATCGCCGCCAGCAGCACCGGAAAGAAAAGCCAAACCGTCGCACCGGACGCGGCCTCACCGGCCCGCTCGCTTATCATGCCGCCCAGAAGCATGGCCCAGACCGTGTGCATCTCGGTTCCGAGAGCAAGATAACTGGCGATGTTCCCGTCGATGAACGAACTACTGCCTTGTGCAATGAACGCCTTCGGCACCGCAAAATGATACAGCAGCGTGTCTTTCGCGGTCGGCGGTGCGAGGCTTGCTAAAAATGCGAGCAGCACCGGGATGGCGATCAGTACTAGAAGCAGCCGATCGAAACCGCTGGCGGCCTCAGGCACGCGGCTTTCGTCGGTGGACTCGCGAGCACGCCCGATCGTGAATAAATTCAACGCGATGCCGATCATCACGGCCGCCAGCGCTATCCACGGCGAGTACACCCCGACGATGCCCAAGAAGAACCATATCAAAGACCAAATTGCCGCTCCCACGGCGATACGCATTGCAAGCTCGAGTATGTGCGAGTGCTCGAAGCCTTTCGTCGTCGGGATAAATCGCACGGCGAAACTTCCCAAGCCCATCCAAGCCAAAAAGATCCCGAACGCAACTACAGCTCCGCTAAGACTGCCGATCGCCCCGGAGCCAAACAGCGGCCCCCCGCCGAGATTGCCGACGAGTTCGCCCAATCTGCCAAGGTCATCACCCCGGTAGGAGAAAAATGCGACAAGACAAACGGCCGCAAAAGCCGCCAACAGAAACGGGCCAACCGGACTATTCGATTTATTCTTGTTTTCCGACACGAAAACAGTAGTAATCCGAGGCTCACTTTCCGGGCTACTTCGCCGCGCTCTTCACCCAGTCGTACCCCTTTTCCTCGAGTTCCATCGCGAGTTCCTTGCCGCCTTCTTTGACGATCTTGCCGCCTGAGAGCACGTGCACATAATCGGGAACGATGTAGTTCAGCAACCGTTGATAGTGCGTGACCAAAATGATCGCGTTCGCACTCGAGCGGAGTTTGTTTACGCCCTCGGCGACGATCCGGAGAGCATCAATGTCGAGCCCCGAATCGGTCTCGTCAAGTATCGCCAGCTTCGGCTCAAGCACGGCCATCTGGAGTATCTCATTCCGCTTTTTCTCTCCGCCCGAGAAGCCCTCGTTAACCGAACGTTTGAAGAACTGGGGGTCCATATCAACGATCTTCGCCTTTTCTTTTAGGTAGTCGTTGAATTCAAGCGGGTCGAGCTCTTCAGTGCCGAGGTGCCTCATCTTCTCGTTATACGCGAGCCGCAAGAACTGAGCATTCGAAACGCCCGGCACCTCGACCGGGTATTGGAACGCCATGAAAACGCCGTCGCGGGCACGCTCGTCGGGTTCGAGTTCGAGCAGGTTCTTGCCCTCATAGAGCACCTCGCCCGCCATCACTTCATATGAGGGATGCCCGGCCAAAACCTTGGACAACGTCGATTTGCCCGAACCGTTCGGCCCCATGATCGCGTGAACTTCGCCCTTGTTGACGCGAAGATTCAGCCCCTTCAATATTTCTTTGCCGTCTATGCCGGCATGCAGATCCTTAACTTCTAATAGCATAATATTTTATCTCTAAGCTTTACGGGCTTCGGTGGCGCTCGCGCCTATTGCGATCTCACCCCTCATGAACGTTACCGCGTTCCCGCCGATCTTCACTCGGTCGCCCGCATGTTCGCAAAAAAGTTCGCCCCCGCGGCTGCTTACCTGCCGTGCAAAAAGCTCTGTTTTGCCCAGCTGGTCAGCCCAATATGGGATCAGAGAACAATGAATCGCTCCGGTGACGGGGTCCTCCGGGATGCCGATCCGCTGAGCAAACATACGCGAGGCGAAGTCACATTCGTCGCCCTTGGCGGTCACGATCACCTCGTCGTATGGGATCTTTGCGACGAGCGACATATCCGGGTCAAGTGCCTTGATCTGATCGACACTATCGACAAGCAAGAACACCATATTCCCCTGCGATTCCCATGATCTAAGAGGCGTCACTCCGATCGCTTCGGTTATTCCCTGGGGCGGCTCGATCTCCGTCATCGGATACGCGGGAAAGTCTAGTACCAAACGGCCGTCGATCTTTTGCACGCTCAATGCCCCGCTGCGATCCGAATGAAATTCGACCCGTTCGCTTTCCAGGCCAAGCTCGTTAAATATCACATGTGAAGTAGCAAGCGTCGCGTGCCCGCAAAGGTTGACCTCAACCGTCGGGGTGAACCAACGGATGTGATATCGGCCCTCCTCTTTCACAAAAAACGCGGTCTCCGAAAGATTATTCTCCGCTGCGATGTCGAGCATCATCGCATCGTCCAGC
>DATHVL010000048.1:0-4284 GCA_035461325.1 Pyrinomonadaceae bacterium | reverse complement strand
TATTGGTGCCGCGTTCATAGACATCCCGCAGTATGTGAAGCTTCCCGTCTTCAACGACGATAGTTTCGTACCGCAGTTCGACCGGGATCTCGCGATCGAGCTTGATCTCTTCGGTCTCGGTCTTATTCTTTCCGAACGCCGTGATATCGGCATCTGTAAGCTCTGCACCACCGATCGACGAAAGCATTAGCGTGAAGTCCCGAGCTTGCTGGTTCGTCATGCCGACGCAGCCATGCGAAGCGAAAGTGCCGAGGCGACTCTCCGCTTTACCGGCGTGGATCAAGGACGGCAGCCCGATCGGGATCTTTACGATGCCGAGCGGATTTAGCTTACTGCCGGCGTCGACGGTCTTGCCGGGGCTGACTTTACCTTTTACCCAAGGCTCGTCGGGCGGCGTCCAGGTAGGGTTAAAGATCAGTGTATCTGCCTTTCTAAGACCGACGGGAAGGGGGAATTCGGGGTAACCGATACCGATCTTATAAGACTTCTTGAGCTGCCCATTCTCGAAAACGTCCATTCGGTACGCCGGGGCGTTCACAACGATACGTGTATCGGTGGGAACGGAGTTCGGTTTGCCCTGTGCGAACACGGCAGCATCACTGCCGCCGATGTGACGGCGAACCATATTTAGAAAGCGTGTTGCCTTGTCGGGGCCGAGTGCCTCGCGCAGCTTCTCTTCAGCGATACGAGCGGATGCAGCAGTGGACCCGGTCGTTTCGTCGTAATCATCTTCATCCAATTCCAGAACCGCCCCACGAGTGACATCGTAGAGCTTTTGAAGCTCCTCGTCGGTCAGCTGCAGTTCGCTCTGAGTATTCGTGCGAAACCCCTCATCGCTCATCAGGGCGTCAATGATGGGCAGTGTGACAATGACCGAGCTGTACTCGGGTTCGAGTTCCTGAGGCTGAGCCGGAGTCGCCGTGTTGGTATTGGCAACGGCAGTATTGGTGTTAACCGGTGTGGGGGTAGCACATGCAGAAAGCATGGCCAAACCGGCCAAGATAACGATCAATCCCTTGATATGTAAATGCATATAGTTAATTGTGTGCACTATAGTCGTACACTAAATAGTCTTGTACTAAAACCGGTGCAAATATTATGCCGAGGGAAGCTTACTCCGGGATGAGTGAAGGATTGGTAAGGTAGAGGTACGGGTTTATGTTCTCGCCCTCGAAATAGCGGTCGGCAGAAGTTATCCGAGCGATTGAAAAGTGAAGGTGGAAGTTCCCGGGTCCGGCGTTACCGGTATCGCCGACGTAACCGATCACAGAACCTTTGCGGACGAAATCACCCTCTTTTAGCGATTCGACCCGGCGCTGAAGATGGGCATAGTAAAACACTAGAGTCCTGTTAGTGTTGAGTTGGTAGATGGTGATACCGCCCGCCTCACTGTCATAGAATCTGACGATCGGGCCGTCTGTGGCAGCCAAGACCGGCGTGCCTTCGGCCGCGGCGATATCGATCGCACGGTGTTGACGCTCGCCGTCGCGAGCATCGTTGAATGTATCCAGAAGTTGATCGGGGCGTACACCGGCCACGGGGATCATCAGTCCGGGCTGTGTACCCGGCGGATATTGCATGGGCGGCGGAGTCGGCGTGGGAAAACCAAGCGCCGCGAGGTCGTCTTCACCCGAGAGCGGGGTCGGCACAGGCTCTTTGTTAACCGGGGAATCGACGCGGACAGTCAACGGTTCAAATGTAAGGAGCGGTCCATAGACGAATTCCGCAGCGAAATATATCAGCAGCAGATGGATGACCAGGAGATAAGCCGTGAGCAGCGAACGTAGGAATTTTCGGAGCTTTGTGCCCATTGACTTTAATTGTATGGCGCCGATACGCAGATAGACAAAAAGTGTTTTTATAATGTAGGCACGGCGGACGAGGTAAATATGAGTGTAACTTCAGGTTTCGAAAGCTTTTGGCGGAATGTCGAGGGATTGAGATTCAAGGCCGGCGATCCGCTCGAAGAACTGCTACTGCGGGAGTACGGTGCAGTATTTGCGGCCCGCGGGGTCGTACGCCCTGACCGGGTGCTATTTGATGATGAAGGGGCGGTGCGGGATTTTCAGGAGCGAGCGGAGAGTGCGTCGGCCAGGATCGGCGGCTACGAGATCGTTCTGCAGAGAGCCGCACTCGAGGCGTTGCTTAACGCGATCGGGACTGCGCGGGGGAGTGGGCTAGATATAACGCCGCGCGGTGCGGATTCGTCCAAGAGAAGCTATGAGGAGACGGTCGAGCTTTGGAACAGCCGGGTAGAACCGGCGTTGGTTCACTGGGTTGCGAAGCAGAGATTGAGTGAGAAACAGGCGGACGAGATACGGGGTTTAGCGATCCCTGAGCAGATCAGGGAAGTTCTCCGGCTTGAGAACGAGCGAATCTATTTCGCTAAGGACCTATCTAAATCAATAATTTATTCGGTCGCCCCGCCGGGAACGTCGCAGCATCTTGCAATGCTGGCGTTTGACATCTCGGAACACGGCGACGCGTCAGTCAGGGAAATTCTTACGGGGCACGGGTGGTTTCAGACGGTAACTTCGGACCTGCCGCATTTCACTTATCTGGGTGCGAATGAGTCAGAGCTGCCGGGACTGGGGCTGAAACGTGTTGAGCATGGAGGGCGGGCGTTTTGGGTACCGGATATTTAGAGCTGCCCTTGCGCAATTTTTAAGGCGAGGGCGTGGTCGTCCGGAGTGTTTACATTAAGTAGAAGGTGCTCGGCGTTAGGGAAATCGGCGTAGTCGGTATAGTTCACTTGCCTAACCGTCAAACGATCGAGAATGCCGTGCAAGCTGAACTTGCCGTTGACTATCGAGGCTCGGACGGCCTCGAGCGTCGGCCCCACTTTATAGAAACCGCACAGAGGCTGGAGCCGACCGTCGGGCTGAACGGGGACGACCGCGTCCGTATCGGCGTCGCGATGATCCCACAACCGTTTTAGAAATGTGTCATTTACCAGCGGAAGGTCGACGGCGAGGATGGCGATCCAATCGGTGTTTGCTGCACTTAGTGCTGTGTATAGTCCAACTATGGAGCCGGACACGGGAGGGTCGAGTTCGACATCGGGAAGCCACGGAATGAAGTTTTCAAGAACGCTGCCGCCGACAACTGTCACGGTTACGCATCCGAAATCGCGGAGAGCATTTTCAGCTAGCTCGAGATAGGTGCGTCCACCGAGCTCGATCTTAGCCTTTGTTGTGCCCATTCGGGAACTGCGCCCGCCGGCGAGAACATAACCTTCGATGTTCATTGGTCTTGACTCGCGAATCGCGGTGGAAGGTTGTGAAGTTGCGCGTCGATGCGATCGTGGAAGTTCGTGTCAAAAGAAGCGGCAAGCGGGTAGATCTCTGTCTCTTCGATGCGATTATGATTTTTAAGCCGTTCCTTCATTACCGTAAGCCGGGACGCGATCGCCGCTAGATCCACCTCCGTGCCATCGGCCGCTTGGCGAAGCATTTTAATAAGGTCGGCAAGCTCCTTCATAAAGAAGTCGTGGTCGTCTCGGAGGGCGGTGATCTTATCGGTAGATTCGTTGTTGTGCTCGATCAGAGCAGGGAAAAGAACAAGGTGTTCAGCCCGAATGTGAACGGCTAGCCGAGCCCAGAAGAGATCGAGTTCCTTGAGAGCTGCATTTGCATCGCCGGCACCTAATGTTTTGAATACTTGGCCGAGAATTATATCGACCTCGCTGTGGTCTTGTGCGAGAGAAATATCGGGTGACATATCTGATCGTATCATGCAGGGGCTGCGTTCTTTTCGCCACGGATGAATACAAAGTGATTGACCGCGAGGCACATAAGTGCAAAGAGCGACAGCAGCACGAAGCCCAACGTGTAGCTGCCGGTTGCGTCCTTGATCAGGCCGAGTTCAAGCGGGGGAAAAAATCCGCCTAACCCGCCGAAGGCCCCGACCAGTCCCGTGACCGTGCCGGTCTCGCGGGGGAAGTATTGCGGCACGAGCTTGAACACTGCGCCGTTCCCAAGGCCGAGCGCGGCCGCGGTTCCGAGGGCTCCGATCGTAAAGAGCGCGATGTGGGTGAAACTTAGAAAAAGGGATAGTGCAGCGATCGCCGCGAATACCCCGATCAAGACTTTCGCACCGCCGATCTTGTCGGATAGAATGCCGCCCACGGGACGCATCAGCGTCGCCAAGACGACAAATCCGGCGGTGCGGGCTCCCGCGTCGGTGGGCGTCAGGTCATATAGTTCGCGGAGAAACGTCGGCATATACAGGGCCAATGCCACAAAACCGCCGAAAGTAAGGAAGTAAAAGAGCGAGAGCACCCAT
>DATHVL010000047.1:0-3359 GCA_035461325.1 Pyrinomonadaceae bacterium | reverse complement strand
TGCGGGCGAAAACGGTCGATGGTCTCGCGGAGGTAACCGGTGACCTGGCTTGTGACCGCCTCACTGCGGATGAGCGAAAGCACCGACGACGTGATCTGATCCTTGAGGCTTTGGAGCCCGGCGGGGTCGACGGTGCCGACGATCTCGCGAAGCGGACGCGCGAGGGCATTGTCGATCCCGGTTTCGATAAAAGAGCGGGCCTCGCCGGCGAAGAAGTCGCCCTTTAGCGTTTCTTCGATGCGGCGGGGAAGGCTCTCATTGACGAGATCATCGACCTCGCGGAGAAGGTTTTCGCGCGAGACGAATATCTTTTTGAAAAATGGCAAGCCCTCGTAATATTCGTGAACTTCTTTCTTGATGAGGGCACCGATCTGGTCTCGGGTGCGGGGTGCCGCGGCTATTTCGGTAAGGTGATGGGTCACGGGCGAGATCTGTTCCATCGCCTTTTCTTTGAGCAGGCTGACGGCATCGTCGGTGAACATCCGGCTAAGTGGAATATCGGTGCTCATCAGATCATCGACGCGGCCCGCGATAAACTCCCGCACCTTCTGTTCGAACGGTTCTGACCGCAGCGATCCGCGAATGCGCTCATCGAGAAACGCTACGACCTTTTCTATATCGAGGTCGTTTACGACCTCTGAGACCCGGCGGCCGAGTACGTCGTCGAGCCGGCGCGTGACGAAAAGCGAAACGCTCTCGCGGGTTTCCGGGCTGCTGAGCACGTGCTCGATATGCTCGGCGACCTTCATTTGGAGCGAGGTGATCGAATCGAGCACGGGGATGCGTATGCTCGCCGGAAGAGCCTCGACCAGCGACGGATACGACTGTGAGGTAAGATGCGCGGAATATGAATCGACAACGTCGCTGATCTTGCGGCGGAGAAATTCCTTGCCCAGTAATTCCTCCAAGATCGTCTCCTGAGAGACAAGTTCTTCCCCGACCGCCTTACCGATCGCATTCGCGAGGCGTTCGCGGTGGCGCGGGATCATTCCCTGCGGAAAAAGCGTGATGCCCAGAACTTTGAACGGCTTGCGGGGGCGGAAAAGCATTCGGACCGCCAGCCACGCGGCTCCGTAACCGTGAAACGTCGCGATCAGGATAAGCAGGGCCATCTGAGCGGCGAGAGTTCCGGTGATGTCGGTCAGTGTTTCCATCCGCTAGAAGATCTGGAACCCTTTTGAACGCAGGCAGAACTCGGTGAATTCCTTGACCCACTCGTAGTTTACGCTGTAATTCTTCCATTGTTCGTCATCGTCACGGAAGAGCGTCATATCGTCGGGAGTATCGGTAATTGAAAGATCTGCCAGCATGCGCTTGTTGGGCTCTAGTCGCGGGAGGACCTTATCCCGAAGTGCCTCGCCTATGAGGCGGGCCTCGTCGATGTCGACCTTTGTCCCGGTCGCGTTGTATCCCATTTGGCGGACCTTGCCTTCGCTGATCACGTCAAGGCTTTTGATAACCTCAAGTGCGGCCTTCCAATTCCAAACGTTGGCGGTGAATTCGAAACCTTCGCTTGAGAGGTCGTGCAGTGTGAAACTCATAGATGCTCCAGAAAAATGCTAAACGCGGGGCGTGGGTTAGTCAACAAAGTAGCCGATATTAGTTTAATGCGGCGATGGCATCCGTGCCCGCCCGCGAATATACTCTAGCATTACGAAAGAAAATGAACGTAGAAAGGTATCTTGAACGCATTGGTGCCGAGCGGCGGGCGGTGAGCCCGGACGCACTAGCGGATCTGCAAAGGCGGCATCTGTTGACGGTGCCCTTCGAGAATCTGGACATACATTGGAAGTGGCCGATAGTGCTGAATGTGGAGCGCTTTTACGAAAAGATCATGGGCGACCGCCGAGGCGGATTTTGTTACGAGCTTAACGGGCTTTTTAATGAGCTGCTCAAGTCATTGGGGTATGAGACTCGATTGATCTCGGCGAGGGTTTTCAGCGGGGACCGCTACGGGCCGGAGTTTGACCATGCGGCGATCATCGTGAGCTTCGGCGACGATGAGTATCTGACCGACGTAGGGTTCGGCGATTTTACGGCCCGACCGCTAAGACTTGCGTTGGAGTTCGAGCAAGAGGATGATTGCGGGACCTTAATCATCCGAGCGGGGCAAAGTGAGTATCTTGAGGTTGCCAAACGCGGCGACGACGGTTGGAAGAGACAGTATATATTTACGGACACTGCTCGCGAATTGGACGAATTTAGCGAGATGTGCGACTTTCAGCAGTATTCGCCCGAGTCGCATTTCACGAAGGGGCGCGTGTGTTCGCTGATGACCGAGGGCGGAAGAAGAACTCTGACGGATTCCAAATTTTTAGTGCTGCAGGACGGAGTGAGAACTGAGCGGGAGGTTGCGTCGGAAGAGGATTTCGAAAAGATTCTCGCAGAAGAATTCGGGATTTTGATCCAGCCCGTGGGAGCGTAATTAAGGCACCTCAACCGGGCGGGATCCCATTCGCTTGAAGATTTTGAACGCCTTAAAGCTGAGCTAGTTAGGAATATTCCAGAACACTTGAAAGGCTGATCTATGAACGAATATCGTAATATAGCGGCACAAGCCTACATGGAGGCATATTTTCCGAAACAGGAAGACGAAGACGAGGATATCGATCGCGAAGAATAAAATGTCACGACCAATTTCATACGCAGACGCGGGGGTTTCGATAGATAACGCCAATCGGGCCGTTGCTAAGATTCGCGAGTATGCAAAGAGCACATTTAACGAACGGACGCTGACCGAGATCGGGAGCTTCGGCGGGATGTTCTCCGGTGCGTTTCCGGAGATGGCGGACCCGATCCTGGTTGCGTCGGCGGACGGCGTGGGTACAAAGCTGAAGCTCGCATTCGAAACCGGCATCCACAACACGGTCGGGGCGGATCTGGTCAACCATTGCGTGAACGACATTTTGGTCCAGGGTGCTCGGCCGCTCTTTTTTCTCGACTATTTCGCGACCGGCAAGCTTGAGCCCGATGTGACCGCGTCTGTCGTTGAGGGAATGGCGCGAGCATGCAAAGAGAACGGTTGTGTATTGCTGGGTGGCGAGACGGCGGAGATGCCGGATTTCTATCCGCCGGGCGAGTATGACCTGGCAGGATTTATCGTCGGTGTGGTGGATAAGGCCAAAGTGATCGATGGGAAGTCGATCTCTCCCCGCGATGTGGCCCTCGGCATACCTTCTAAAGGGCTGCAAACGAACGGGTATTCGCTGGCGAGAAAGTTGTTCTTCGAGGTTGGTGGTTACAAGGCTCACTCGCATTTGGATGAGCTCGGCACTACGGTTGGTGAAGCCCTGCTCGCTACACACCAAAGCTTTTTGCCGCAGATCGGGCCGCTGTTAGATTCGGGGAAGATCAAGGGC
>DATHVL010000046.1:0-10067 GCA_035461325.1 Pyrinomonadaceae bacterium | reverse complement strand
TGGCCCGCTGCGGATGGTCAAAGACGATGCGGGCCCGTGCGTCCGGCAGAGCATAGATCGTGGCAGGCGCGGGATCGTGACGGTAACGCACCTTGACCAGTGCCCGAACGGGTTCCGCGGGCTCGTCAAAGGCGACCCAGTTCACGCCCTTGGCAGTGAATTCGATGCTTTCCAGCTCATCCGCCTCCCCTACGATGATCTGGTTCCGGGCCCGCTCGATCTGCACCACATAGAGCGGCTTTTCGTGGGCGATCCCAAGCCCGCGACGCTGTCCAACGGTGTATCGGTGTATCCCTGTATGTTCGCCCAAACGTTCACCCGCCGAATTCACGATCTCGCCGCCCTCGGGCAGCTCGTCCGACCGGCCTTCGTGCTCAAGATATCTATCGATGAATTCCGAATACTTGCCGTCCGGAACAAAACAGATCTCCTGCGATTCCTGCTTCTCGGCGATAGTGAGGTCCGCGCCGCGGGCCAGCTCGCGCACTTCGCTCTTGAGCATCTCCCCCAACGGGAAATAGGCCCGCGATAGCTGGTCCTGAGTCAGCTCCCAAAGAAAATAGCTCTGGTCCTTCCAGTGATTCCGGCCGCGGAAAAGCCGATAGCGGCCCGCCGCCTGGTCGTGCTCCACTCGAGCATAGTGCCCGGTCGCTACCTTGTCGCACCCCAGCGACTGGGCCATTCGGTCGAGCGAAGCAAACTTCAAACGAGAATTGCACGCGACACACGGTATCGGCGTTTCGCCCTCGAGATAGCTCTGAACAAACGGCTCGACCACATCGCGATCAAAATCCTTTTCCAGGTTTAGTACATAGAACGGAAATCCCAGCGCATTTGCTACCCGTCGTGCATCATAAACGTCATCCAATGAACAACAGCGCGAGGGGAGTGCGTCGCCGTTCTCATCGGTGTTTATCAATCGCCGCTGATTCCACAGCTGCATCGTAAAGCCGACAAGCTCGTGCCCTTGCTCTTTTAATAATGCGGCCGCCGCCGAGCTGTCGACGCCGCCGCTCATTGCAACCGCTATCTTCATTGCAAGGTTTAGAGTATAGCCTTTAGGCCAAAGGTTGGAAACTCTTAGCTGAACCGCGGGCTCACCGGCCCTTTTTCCGGTCATGCTGCAGGGCTTTCGCAAGCTTCTTCCCCTCGATCTTGGCCATGCTTGTCGCCGAGTAAAAGATCCCGGGATATGCCTCTTCGCCTCGGCGAATGGTCCAAATTCTGTCGCCGTTTCGATTTTCGATCCAGGCATTGATGTACCACTCAGCTGTGTCGAGCGGGTCCATGCCTCGCTTTTTGCGATAATCGGGATCGTTTATTGACGGTGCATGGGCAAAATCGCTCATAGACAGGTCGCCCAGCAAAACGCCGTCCGCATCCTTACGCGAATCGACCACCTTAAAGCCGCTCTTGCCCAGCCATCGTTTCAGGACTACGAGGAACTCCACCCGTTCCCGCGAGTGTTTTTCGCAGGGCAACAGAAATCCGCCGACGCGAGTTCCGCAGGACGAAGATACGATCTTAAAAGATGTCTCATCCACGAACACCGTTTCCAGATCCTGCAGCCGGTATGCAGCCGAGGGGGCCTGTGCACTCGCGGTGGCCGCAGCGGCCAGCAAAGCCCCTCCCAAGAAAAGTGCGATTCTTTTCATATAATATCCTTCGGGAAGATAATTCCGGTTCGGAAGAGTGATCTGACCAAAACTTGATGCCCCGGCTGCAAAGCCGCGCGCAGATCTACAAGGAACTAACAATCCCTACCCGGTGATACTAGACGGTAACTCGCTATTCATCCGGACAGATTATATGAGCTGCGTAACAAGGCTCTTCTTTAGCTCGCCAGCTATTGCGGCGGCGCCCGCGGTGTTCGGATGGCCTATACTCGCCAGCTCACAAACTCGGGTACGGTATCTCAAATTAGTTGCCCCCCGCAACACGGTGAGCTCGGGGCGGCAGGCCGTGCGCCTATCGGCCGCTCTTGGGTCCTGAGCCATTCCGCCCTCGCCGGCCTGCCACAAGAGTGTTTCAGGCGCACCGTAACCGTGGCGCTCCTCGAAAGGCGGCAGAACGAAAACTATTCGGTCGCCGGTGTATCGATTCACGGACTCCACGGCGTCTCTCAGGATCGCGGTTGATTCGTTCATCCAGATCTCGGACCGGTCGATCATCCGCCGGCGGTATCGCCGAAGCCAAACCCGGTTCACCTGATTGTTGAGCAGTGGCTTTGTCCAGCCCGGCCAATTAAATACTTCAAGGACGTCATTGATGATCGTTCGCATCGGTGTGAACTCTGTGATGATCGGGTAATAGCCGACCACGCCGATCGCCGCCCGCGGGAACGACCTCGCCGTTCGGTCGATCACTTCGCGGAGCCTCACACCCACTTCATAGCGTATCTTGTTTCTCAGAGCGTCTGGGCTGCTGAACGGGTCGAGGATATTGATAACGCCGATATCAGGGACGCCGCCTGAGAGCAATACCAGATCGACGCTGTCGACATTTCCGTAGTGCTTTACCGCCGCATCCAATTGGTCCATCACTGTCGGGAACGAAATGTTGATCTCCGGGTGAAACGAGGTTCTGTCGATCTCCGTCCGGGAAAGAGCTTGGTGCTCTTCACGCGTAAGCTTTAGGGCCGCTCCGGAGTGCGCCAATACCTGCAAATTAATGGGTTTTCGCAGGATCTCGCTCTCGAGATACTGGTGCAGGATACGATACGATTTCTCCTCTTCTCTGAGCCCCTGCCCCCATATCAGCGAATCGCCGATGACCAGCATTTCGAATCGCTCATTTGACGGCGCCGGCCGTCCGGTAAGCGGCATTGCCGCCACACCCGCGACGCCGGCCAAAAATTGTCTTCTTGAAATGTTCGTCATCAGTAGCGGGAGTTTGGGTTAGGATGCATGAAACCAGATGAGGGTCACCTCACGTTCCGTCACACATGAATTGTTAATTGTGCGCCCCGGCCCGGGCTTCCCAGTACAGGATTCTTACTTTGAATTATCCGAATAAGGCATCCGAAAGCGGGATCAAAACAGCTTGACGCTGCCAGTATCTCCCGTCCCCGCATCATTTTGCGTAGAGGAGAAGGCGGTCATTCGGCGACGGCCGAGCGACGGAGTGAATTGCTCCGGCCGCAGCCGTCCCAAGCAATATCACTCCATTTATCATCGCGGCACCGGCCGAGGACCCGAGTGTCCGCGACGCGGGCTCAGCAGGCCGGACGGTACCCGCAGCTTTTCCGGCGCCCTTTGCGGCTTTTTTCAAAGAATGTGGCTCGCGGCGCGCAAGGAAGACTCGCTTTATTTCTTCCCGTTTTATCGATACATCCTTGTTTCCGTCCAGTAAAACCATCTCAGATCCGGTCACTCGGATAAATACCCCCATCGTTCCCGTACCATCGACCCGGTCGATCTCGAGCGTGTCGCCGTAGACTATGCGTTTTAGCTCGTCCCAGGTGGAATAAGGTGCGGTATCCGGATCCGGGAAATAAGAGATCGCAATGCCCGGGCCGACGAGTTCTAGTACCTGTTCGTATTTGATCACCATTACCGAGCGCGGTAGCCCTTGTCGCTTGGAATCGACCGTAAATGTATTGTCGTCTTTATCAGTAAACTTACCGTCGAAAACGCGCATATCGAAAAGTACGCCTCTGACGCGGACGTCCCGCAGGGCGCTGAGCTTCTCGACAGCCGTTTTGACCTCCGCGGCTCTGATCGGTTTCGGAGGATCGGCCTGAGCTAAACAAACGGATACGCCCATCAAGATCTGGATCATCAACAGTACGTGTAGCATCTCGATGCCCCCGGTATATTTTTACCTTGAATAGATCAGTATCGGCCGGCCATCGCTCTTGATCGTGCCGAAAAGCGCGGCAGCTCCCACAAATATTCCGCCCAGCAACTGATCTCGGCCGGCCGCCATACCTTTGGCGGCTTTCGACGCGTTCTTTTTCACACCGCCGTAACCACCAATAAGGCCGTAAAATGCGACCACACTTTCACGTTCGATCTCCACGGCTTCATTTGCATGGTCGTTCAGAACGATCAGCTTTTCTCCCTTAACCGAGTTCGACCAACCTTCAAAGCCGCGGTCGCCTTCAAGGATGATGAAGATCCGCGTTCCCGGATAAACCTCGTTGATGTCTGTCCAACTGCCGTGCTGTTTCTTGTCCGGAGGCGGAATAAAATTCAACTCCGTCGACCCGTATCGGAGGTACATTACATCGGCGTAGCGGATAGTCTGGAAGACCAATTTGCCGCCCTTAGTGCGGAACCGTAGATCAAAGGTGTCGGTTTCGATACGTTCGATCGGCCCTTTGAGTTGTACCAGGCTTCTCAACATCAAACTGACGTCGTCGGTTTTACCGGGATACGCGAAAACGGCCGTTTTTACCTCTTCGGCTTGCGCCTCTCTATCGGTCTGGGCCGTCACGGTCAAGATGCATATGCCGATCACGACGAAACTTAATAAAACACGTCCCATGCCATCAAGGCTCCTAGTTACAAATTTTCGGTGGGAGCCTGACTCTATCAGCGGTCTGAAGGTAAAGTCAACAAAATTCTGGGTGTGCCGGGCGTCTGATCTGGTCCGGTGAGCGGACTTATGTTTCAAACTCCAGGAAGAAGAACTCCCGTTCGTCATTTTGGCTGAGCCGCCTCGACCATGATGTATCTATCTTTCTTGCTTCGTCGCGGCTCAGACGGCCCGTCCGCATGTAATGGAATCCGGCATCGACATACTTGGGGATCAGATAAGAGTGGAGATAAATGAGGGTGATCTCGGGGATCTTCAGGCGCTCCAATTCGGAACGATCCTTTTTCCGGTCGCCACCGAAAATGATCTCCAAAGCACAGTCATCGGAAGCGATCCGCCTAAGGGAACTGAGAACCTGCGCGTCGCCCGTCGCTACCGCTCCTAACAGGCTTCCCCACGGAAAGTGTATGTGGATCTCATCGGCGACGCCGTCAAACTCTGCGGGCAGGTCTTCGACCGCAGCCTGCACGAACAGAGCATTCTTTAGCCCGCCCTTAGCCGGCTTTCTCGTCGCCCTCATCGAAGGCTTCTCGAGCGGTTTTACGTTGGCGTCGACGCCGATGAAAAACTTGTCCGGGTGCTGCCGCGCCATCGCGGACACAAAGCGGCCGTCCCCCGTCCCGATGTCGATCACGATCCCGCCTTCGGTAAGGGGCAATAAGCCGTTCGAATTCCTCTTCGGAGAGTTATCAGATGGTGCTGCCACGAATTGCTCTGATCATATCTACCTCGCTGCCACCTTCATAATATTGTTTACGCGCGTAGCCTGCAAAGGGTTCCTTCGAGCAATGTCCGGCAGTGCCGAATCGGCGGCGTTTAATTATGAAACGATCCAATAGAAAACTTTTTTTGAACTTTTTCGTGAGACCGCCGTAAAAACTTTCTTTCGCTTAAAGACTTATGCTAGATTTTAAGGCCATGCATACAGAACTTGTCTAGGTTTGCCCGACCCTAAAGTGCCTCGTTGGCTCCGCTTGCGGCGCAATGCTGCGAGCCCGACGGGCTTCCCCCGACGCGACTCTGCGTCGCAGTTTTAATTTTTTTAAAGGTTTCTTATGTCTTTCGAGGGAGTACGGCCGTCTTCGGAGGCGGACGAGAAAAATACTGTTTTTTCTGTCTTGCGTGAGGCGATCCGCGGCACGGACCGCGATTTCACCACCGGGTCGATCGTCGCCGGCCTGGCGATACTTTCCATTCCGATGACGCTCGAGATGGCGATGGAGGCCGTTTTCGCGATCGTCGATACGTTTTTCGTCGCCAAGCTTGGCGCCGAGGCGATCGCTGTCGTCGGTTTTACGGAATCTATTCTTGCGTTGGTTTACGCAGTCGCTGTGGGTCTCAGTATCGGAGCGACGGCCACGGTCGCGCGTCGAACGGGTGAGAAAGATCCGGAGGGCGCGGCACGAAGCGCCGCGCACATGATCTATCTCGGCGTCTTTGTTTCGATAGCGATGGCGTTGCCTGGGATCATCTTCGCGGCAGACATCCTGCGTCTGTTAGGGGCCGAGCCAAGTGTTGTCGCGCTCGGCACTCCGTTCATGCAGATAATGATGGGCACGAACGCGGTCATCGTGTTCCTCTTCTTGCTGAACGCGATATTTCGCGGAGCGGGCGATGCCGCGATCGCAATGCGAGTGCTGATCATCGCCAATGCGCTTAATATCGTTCTTGACCCGCTTTTTATCTTCGGTATCGCATTCTTCCCGGAAATGGGCGTCACCGGGGCGGCAGTGGCAACCGTCATCGGCCGCGGCATCGGCGTGGCCTACGCGGCATGGGCGCTCTTCTTCCGCGACAACGGAGGCCGCATCGAGATCCGCCGCGCTCATTGGCGTTTCGACCCGAAACTGCTCTGGAGCCTGATAAGGCTTTCCTCCGTAGCCGTGCTTCAGTTTCTGGTATCGACCGCGAGCTGGAGCGGCCTGGTCGTCATCATCGCCGGCTTCGGCAGCGTGGCGATGGCGGGTTACCAGATCGGTCTGCGCGTGATCATCTTTATTATCCTGCTTGCGGCGGGGATCTCGAACGCTACAGCCACGCTCGTCGGCCAGAATCTCGGTGCCGGAAAGCCCGACCGGGCCGAGCGGACGGTCTGGATAGCAGGCGGCATCAATGCGACGCTTCTCGGCGTTTTCGGGTTGATCTTCATCATCTTTGCCGAGGCCGTTATTATGATCTTCACGACCGATCCTGAGGTCGTCGCGTATGGCCGCGACTCTCTACGGATCATCGGCTACGGTTATGCCTTTTACGGACTGGGCATGGTGATGGAAAGTTCGTTCAACGGCGCGGGCGACACCGTAACGCCGACGTATCTCAACCTGTTCATCTTTTGGATGTTCGAGATACCGCTGGCGTACATACTCGCTTATCGCTTCGGAATGGGGCCGCAGGGCGTTTTCTGGGCGATCACGATAGCGTTCTCGCTGTTGGCTGTTGTCGCGGCGCTCCTGTTCAAACGTGGTAAATGGAAAAAGCAGGTCGTCTAACCGGCGGCCTCTCCCACGCCTTTCCCTCTCGCACTAATGCGCGAGTGCGGTAAAATAGAGGGCGATGAGCTTCACCGATCCGGCAAAGCACGATTTCCCTCAATGGGTGCGCTGCGGCGAGTATATTTACTACGGCCGAGACATCGTGTCGTTCGGTGACCCGCTAACACCCGACAATCTTATCGACGCGTACCGCCGCGGCATCTTTCCCTGGTATATGGAGGGCGTCCCGCTGCCATGGTATTGCCCTGAGTATCGCGCCGTGCTCGACTTTGACGACCTCCATCTGCCGGCAAGCCTCCGCCGTGCACGCAATAAGAAAGAATTCACTTTCACGATCGATCGCGACTTTCGCGGCGTCATCACCGAGTGCTCGCTCGCTTACCGCCCCGGGCAATCCGGCACGTGGATAATGCCCGAGTTCATCGAGTCTTATACCGAACTTCATGATCGCGGAATCGCACACAGCGTCGAAGCATGGGACGCCGCGGGGACACTGGTTGGGGGCGTTTATGGCGTAGATGCAGGCGGCGTCTTCTGCGGCGAATCGATGTTCTATAAACGCCCAAACGCCTCAAAACTCGCTTTGCTGCACCTGATCGACCACGTTCGCTCGCGAGGCTCTACATGGCTTGACGCCCAGGTAATGACGCCGCATATGCAGGCCCTCGGGGCAAAAGAGATCCCGCGAAACCACTTTTTGCTGAGGCTAAAGCAAACCCAGGCAAAGAACCTGACGCTTTTTGAATAACATGGAAAACGATGCCGAACTCCGCCGCCACGTTCTCGAGCTGCTCGATGGCAGCTTTGCGCATATCGGCCTGGAAACAGCGACCCGCGGCTTTCCGATGAATCTCATCAACGAACGGCTTGAAGGCTCGCCGCACTCGCCGTGGCATCTGCTTGAGCACCTTCGATTAGCGCAGTGGGACATCGTCGAATTCTCCCGCGACCCCGATCATGTCTCGCCCGATTTTCCTGATGGCTATTGGAACCTCGGCACCGCGAGCGTCAACGAGTGGGAACGCTCAGTCGAACAGATCCTCGGTGATCTTCAAACTATGCGAGACATGATCGCCGATCCCTCCTCCGACCTCTTCGCCCCTTTCCCGCACGGCGACGGCCAGACCCTGCTCCGCGAAGCACTCCTCATCGCCGACCACAACTCCTACCACCTCGGCCAGATCATCCAGCTTAAGAAGACACTCGAGGCTCAAAACTAACACCATGCCCCACCGCGAAAGAAAGAACATCCGCCCCGGCCTCAAGGTCGCCATTGTCCTTAAACAGGACCAACGAACGGGCCGCGAAACCATCGGCGTTGTGAAGGACATCCTAACCAACTCGCCCACTCATCCGCATGGGATAAAGGTTCGTCTAGCAGACGGCCAGGTGGGTAGAGTGAAGCGGATCATTGGGGTCAATAAGGACTAGTTGGCTGAACCGATTCTGAGTTATTCTTTACGCAACTTTGCAGGGCAAGCATAAAAACGCTTGTTGAGAATATGAAAAACATAGCCGATTCAACGCGGTTCGCAATTTTACTTGCAGCCTTGCTCTTGGCTCCCTCTACCGCGCTTTTCCAGCCCGCTCCCGATTACAAGTACTCACCGCCTGCAAAACTGAATGACGGCATTAACACAGGTACGCTTCGGTCGGCAAAGATCGATGAGGCAAAGATCGAGGCCGGTACCAATGAGATCCTAAAAGGCACGTTCCCGAACATCCACAGCTTGTTGATCTTTCGCCACGGAAAGCTTGTTTACGAAAATTACTTTAAAGGCGAGGATGTCGAACGCGGCGTGGGCCCGCTTGGAATTGTCGAGCACAGTCGCGACACGCTCCACGATATGCGAAGCGTTACTAAGAGCGTCGTCGCAGCCGCTGTCCTGATAGCACGTGCACAAGGCAAGATACGCAGCATGGACGATCCCATCTTTGACTACTTTCCGGAATACTCAAAGTACGCCGAGGGCGACAAGAAAAACATCACCATCAAGCATGTACTTTCGATGACCGCCGGGCTCGAATGGGATGAGAAGATCTCGTATGCGGACCCCAAGAACAGCGAGATCCAGATGAATACCGCCTTGGACGCGATCGATTTCATTCTCAAACAAAAGCTCGTTGACAAACCGGGAACGGTGTTCAATTACAGCGGAGGTTGCTCTCAACTGCTCGTCGCCCTGATCAAAAAGACGACGGGTATGGAGGCCGATCTCTTTACCGAAAAGCATCTGTTCGCACCGCTTGGCATTGCGAAGTACAAATGGGTTAAGACAAAGAGCGGCGATCCCTCGGCAGCCTCAGGGCTGCGACTCCGGTCCCGTGATATGGCGAAGATCGGGTTGTTGTTGATGAATCGCGGACAGTGGAATGGCAAGCGAATTATTCCGGCCCGGCTGGCGGACGAAGCGACGAAGGTGTATGCGCGGGTCGATGCTCCTGAGGGCAATGAACCGGGACTTGAGATCACATATGGGTTTCAGATATGGCAGCCGTCATTTCCGTTTGAGGGCGAACAAATATCGCTTCAAGAGTTTAACGGGAATGGCGGACAGACCGTCCAGATCGACAGGAAGTATGGGATTCTGGTCGCCGTGACCGCCGGAAACTACAACGTTCGGGTTACCAAGAACGCTTCGGTCGATATCTACTCAGAGATCATTTTGCCAGCCCTGCTAGACCGGAAGCGGGCGAGATCGGCGGATTCGAGGTAGGCTGATAACCCCCCCCCGATGGGAAGCGAATTTATGGCATTTTTAATCTACGGCGCCAATGGCTACACGGGTGAATTGATCACTCGCTATGCGGTCGAGCGCGGGATGATGCCTATCATTGCGGGGCGGAATAAGGCGGCGATAGAGGCACTTGCGAAAAAGCACGGGCTCGAGTATCGGGTCTTCGCACTCGACGAGACAGATAAGCTCGACGCCGCGCTCAATGAGGTCTCGATGGTACTCCACTGCGCCGGGCCTTTTTCGATCACCTCCCGTCCCATGGGCGAGGCCTGTCTCCGCACCAAGACGCATTACACCG
>DATHVL010000045.1:0-4636 GCA_035461325.1 Pyrinomonadaceae bacterium | reverse complement strand
CCATTCTCTCCCGCTCCATCCGTTCTTCGAGAAGAGTGGCGTTTTCAACACGGATCGATGCCACGGACGCGAGAGTTGTCAAAATATTGAGATGCTCTTCCGTAAAATTCGTTTCGTAGGTTGGCGAGTCTGCGTATATCAGGCCGAAAATGTTGCGTTCATCTACGCTTAGCGGCACCGCCAAAACGGACCGGATCCCCTGCAACATCATCGTTTGCGTTGCAAAGCGCGGATCTTGCTGAGCATCGGCCGTTAGCACCGAGCGCCCGTTCTTAAGAACTTCGTCCATGACACTGTGGCTCACGCGAACCTCGCTTAGCGAATCATCACGGCCCCGGATCCGCGCTACCTTTACGATCATCTCTTCCGCGTTCTGTTCATCCCTGAGCATTATCACGCAGCGTTCAGCCGGAACGGCTTCGAAGACCAGGGTTGCGACCTGATTGAGCGTTTCGTCGAGGCCGCTCGCCGAAAGCAACGCGACCCCCACCTTGCTGATGAGGCCGAGTAACTCTGTCCGGGACGAGAATTGCCCCTTTAATAGCTCCGTTGTCGGGATCTTCCGGCTCTGAAACGAGATCGTTTTCGATGGATCGAGAGCTTCGGTGCGGTCCGCGATCAAGGTGGCACCCGCAGCGTGGACACCGGAGTCGTTGTCAAAGAATATCTTCGTCTCACCGATCTGGATCTCGCCCCCAGTTGCGAGCGAAACGGCAGATTTTACTATTGAACCGTTATAGCGGGTGCCGTTAGCTGAACCAAGGTCCTGAAGCCAAAAGCCGTCGCCCTCTTTGCGGACCTCTGCGTGAAGCCGTGAGGCGAATGCATCGGGAATACAAACATCACTCCGCGCCGAGCGCCCGATCGTTGTTCGCAGCCGCGCCAACTCAACCTTTTGCGTTTCGCCGTGAGGATCATTGAAGATCAATCGAGCCATATAATTGAAGGGACTAGGGTTTTGTCTTTCTCTCCCCGAAGATAACGACCGTTCCCGCGATAAGATCGTGCAGCGCCCGGCCTTTGCGGTCAAAAAGAGCCGTCAACAGCCCCAGGCCCGCAGAAAACACGATCAGAAAATATCCGACAGTTTGCCTCAGCAGCATCCGCCGAAACCCCGGTTCAGTACCGTTCAGGGTTGCAACACGGAGCCCGGTGAGAAACTTTCCGAACGTACGGCCCGTTAGCACGGGCAACAGGATAAGATTCGTAGCCGCGATAAGGATCGCCAACAGCCAGCCGATACTGTTTAGTTCGCTGTTGATCAACCCTGCACCGTCGTTGCCCATTGCTCGAGCCAGTAAGAGAAAGCCCGCAATTGGACTGACGATCAGTATGTAGTCGATGATCGCTGCACCGGCACGCACTACCATCGGAGCCCGCAGCTTTTCGGGTGAAAAATCGATGACCCTTTCGACACGAGCCGGTGCGCGTGTTATCGGCTTCGCGGGCAGGGCCGGTTTAGCGTGAGACGTCATAAACTCAGGATTCTCTTATCCGACCAAAAAATGCAGCGTCGTATCCCCGATCTTGAGTTTATCCCCGCTCGAGATCGCGTGCGGGCGATGGGGCACAAGACGGATAGAATCTTTCGCCGCCCCTGCCAACACTGTGCCGTTCGAAGATCCGAGATCTTCAACGAGATAATTGGTCCCGTCGCGCCAGATCCTCGCATGCCGCCGCGAGATCTTTGTCTGCGGATCGTACTTCGAAAGGTCAACTTCCGGAAAAATATTAGACATCGGGTCGCGTCGGCCCACCAGATTTTCGTCCTTCTGTAACGAAAACGTAGGAACGGTAAGTTCGTTTGTCCCTTCCACAAAAAGCTTTGCCGTAGCGCCCGGTTTCGAATAAATATCTGAATGGACCCCCTGCTGCGCCAACGGCTGTTTGGAACCACAGAATGCACAGAACAGGTCGGTCGCGACGATTCTTTGGCCGCAGAAACCGCAAAACACGTATTGATTCGCCAGGCTCACGGCCTCCGGTGCTGCTGAAACACCGAAGCTTAGGTCGCCCGCGCTAAGTGCATCTAAATGGTCCTGAAGCACTCGCCGCATCTCTGCCGAAGATGAGAACCGCGCCTCTGCACTGTATTCTACGGACCTCATCAAAATTCGTTC
This sequence comes from Pyrinomonadaceae bacterium, assembly GCA_035461325.1. Lineage (GTDB taxonomy): Bacteria > Acidobacteriota > Blastocatellia > Pyrinomonadales > Pyrinomonadaceae > OLB17. The sequence continues at coordinate 2,516 of DATHVL010000045.1, read as the reverse complement.
CATTTGATCCGAAAGCCTTGGATTGATCTGCCGAGGCCGGGGATTCTTTTGAAAATCGAATATCAGCAGCGGATTGCTTTGCGGATCTGCGCCGGTGAGCAAATGGAACATTGTCGAACCCAAACTATAAATATCCGACCGGGGTTCGACGTTTCCGCTGAAAAGTTCAGGTGGGGCATATCCCATCGTTCCCACCGCGGTCACACCCTTCTCTTCCTTTTGACTGATGGATCGCGCAATGCCGAAATCGATCAGCATCACTCGGCCGGAGTTGCCGTCCACCATAATGTTCGATGGTTTTAGGTCTCGGTAGACTATCGTACTCGGCTGATTGTGGAGATAATCGAGCACATCTGCGATCTGGATAGCCCATTCCGTGACGGTCTTTTCATCGAGCTTTCCTTCAGGCGCAGCTCGGAGCCTCGACGAAAGGTCGCCGCCGGAGATGTATTTCATCACCAGATAAAACCGGCTTTCCGGCTCATCATAAAAATAATCAAAGATCGTGGGGATCGAAGGATGGTCGAGCGTTGATAGGATCATCGATTCCCGCTTAAAATCATTGATCGCCTTCTCCTGCTGCTCGTCCTCGATATGGGCCTGGACCATCTCCTTCACCGCTCGAAGGACCCCGCCCAAATTGTTGTCGCTCGCAAGGTAGACCGCTCCCATTCCACCGCCGCCGATCTTACGGATGATCTCGTATCGAGAGTTCAGTACGGTCCCCTCCGAAAGGGGTTTGAGCTTTGCTGATCTTCGCCCGTCCGTATCGTTTTCGCCCATGCCCGGCGAGGTCTGCTGGCGGATCTCGTCGATCTCTGCCGGAGTCTCGTTCACCGGCGACGGAACTCCCCTCGCTCCCGGAGTTGAGAAGTCGCGCGGTATGCCGAGCATCGTGTCGACATTCTCCTGAATATCCGGGATCTCGCTCTCCATGATACGGACCGAATCGAACATAGAGGAAGATTTGAATGGATCGTGCGGTTCTAACTCGTCCATCGGACGGATGATCTCATCATCACCGGTTGAATCGTCGCTGCCGGCCGAGGCAGCCTCGACCGCCCGGCGTTCTTCTGCCTGTCCCTCCGACCGAGCGAGTTCACCCTCACCAGGGCTAGCAACTTCCTCGATCTTGTTTCCTTCGGCAGTTTCGGACGCTCCCGCGTTCATCCCCTCCGGTTCCGGTTGAAATTCGCCGGGCGCGTACTCGGAGGTGGAACGGGTCTCTATACTCCCGCTTGTATTGACGATATCGGACAGGATGCCCGGAACCGGAACATCCATATCGGATGAAGAGCTGACAGGTGCTGATCCGGCCGCTTCAGCTTGGGAATGAGGCTCTTCGTCGGCCGGAGCGTTATCTTTTCGGCTGAGTTCCGAATCGTTGGCGTCAGCAGTAGGGGACTCACCTTCCGAGGCTAACTCCGCTTGAATTTCGGAAACGGGCTCCGCAAGTTTCGCGATCTCCTCCGGCGGCATCATTATGGTGCTTTCGAAGGAATCGTCTGCGAGGTCAGGTTCGTCTATATGTGGCGGAACGGCAGCCTGCAAACTGATACCGCAGAACGGGCAAAAACTCTCGTTCTCAGATATCTCCGAGCTGCACTCTGGACATTTGATCATTGTTAATGTTCACTCCGCCTCGGCGGAAGGATCAGCGATTCGTTCGAAACCGTAAAAATGTTTTCCCGACGATGATCTCGTCGCCTTCCTGCAGCACTTGCGGACTGCCCGGGAGCAATCGCCGTCCACGGTTCACAAAGGTCCCGTTCGTCGAACCGAGATCTTCGATCGTGTACGAATGCTCACCCTTCACGATCCTCGCGTGTCGCCTTGAAACTTTGGCATCAGGATCATGCGAGTCGAGGTCAACGTCTGGAAAAATACCGTTGTCCGCATCCCAGCGGCCTATATACGATTCCTCGGCGGTCAGATCGAATTCAGAGTTTAATGCACCGCCTCGTTCTATAATGAGCCGTGCATGGCTCTTCACGCCTCTCCGTGATAATTTGCCGGATTCACTGTCGCCATTACGCTCTATCGGTTCGACAAGTGGCGGTATTCCGACCGAAGTAACGCTTGCACGTTTGAAGTCCGGGCTGCTTATTGAAGGCGGGCCCGATGTCTCAGACGGCGCGACAGCGGCGCGAGCCTCAGCCAGGCTGGCTCCGCACTCATCACAGAAGCGCGAGCCGTCCGGGCTATTCTTTCCACATGACGGGCAATTGATCATTACACTTTAACGGGTCCAACGAGTGAACGAAGTAAACGCATCGAACTATCGGATATTCTACAACGTTTGTAAAATGTTCGTAAATCGAAAAACCCTTCAAGTCTGACCGGCAGGACCTATTTGTATCACCATTCGCACACTGTGGACACGGGCCGGAGCCGTTTCAGATTTATGAAACCTGGCCGAGTGGCCGGTCGTATTAACGGGTTGACGCCCTGTTCATAGAAATTTTGCGCTTTTCAAATTAGTTACATCTCATTAGAGGAAGACATTTTATGGCATT
>DATHVL010000044.1:0-5241 GCA_035461325.1 Pyrinomonadaceae bacterium | reverse complement strand
CGATCAATAAGGTGACCAATCAGGTCGAGGCCGTTGGCCGCGATGCGAAAGAGATGCTCGGCCGCACGCCGGGCAATATCGTTGCGATCCGGCCGATGAAGGACGGCGTCATCGCGAATTTTGAGGTCACGGAAAAGATGCTGCAGCACTTTATCCGCAAAGCGCATAACGGTAAATCGTGGGTCAGGCCGCGGGTGGTCATCGGCATCCCGTCAGAGATCACACAAGTCGAACGCCGTGCGGTCGAGGACTCGGCCTATCGGGCGAAGGCGTCCGAGGTGTATCTGGTTGAAGAGGCGATGGCGGCGGCGATCGGCGCAGGGCTGCCCATCACGGAACCGCACGGCAATATGGTCGTCGATATCGGCGGCGGTACGACCGACATAGCGGTGATCTCGCTTTCGGGCATCGTTTACTCGCGTGCGGTCCGCGTGGCGGGCAATGAGATGGACGAGGCGATCACGCAGTACATCAAGCGCAAGTACAACCTATTGATCGGTGAACGCACGGCGGAGGCGATAAAGATCGCTCTCGGCAGCGCGTTCCCGCTTGAGGAACCGCTCTCGATGGACGTCCGCGGGCGTAACCTGATCGAGGGAATCCCGAAGACGATCACGATGACGGACGAAGAGGTGCGTGAGGCGCTCTCAGATGCCGTCTCAACGATCATAAACGCCGTTCGCGTCGCACTCGAACGCACGCCCCCCGAGCTGTCTGCCGACATTGTTGAACGCGGCATCGTTCTGACGGGCGGCGGCGCACTGCTCAAAAATCTCGATAAGCGGCTGATGATCGAGACCGGGCTGCCGGTCGTGATCGCAGACGACCCGCTCTCCTCAGTCGTGCTTGGCACGGGCAAGATGCTTTCGGACATCGAACTGCTCAAGCGCGTCAAATGGGATAACTCACTAATGACCGGCAGTTAACCGGGTATTTTGCTCAAGGGCAGATGGCAGAACGAAGTCAACAGGAAGTTTGGAGATTGACGCCGTGGCTGGTGGTTATCCTTTTGTTGGGCAATTTCGTGCTGATGGCCTTTGACGCCCGGATCGACGGGGGCCAGCGGGTCATCAGGATATGGGCTCAGACCGCCGCCGATTTTGTGCAATCGCCGGTGACGACCGTTTCTTCCGGCGTATCCGGTTATTTTGCATCCATCGCCAATCTTCGATCCGCTCAGGACGAGAACGATCTGCTTCAAGAGCGGATCCAACAACTTGAGGTAGAGAAACAGGGCCTGCAAGACCTTGTACGCGAGAACGAGCGGCTTCGCGGCCTGCTCGATCTTAAGGAAGACGGAACGTTCAAGGTGGTCTTTGCAAGGATCATCGGCCGTGACCCGAACGTCTGGTTCGACTCGGCGATAATCGACATAGGCAGCCTTGCGGGCGTCAAACTAAATATGCCGATCGTAACGGACGGCGGCCTTGTGGGCAGGGTTACCGCGGTCGGACCGCTTTCGTCGCAGATCGATCTGATCACCAGAGACAAATCGGGCCTCGGGGCGGTGGTCGGCGAGATCAGCGAATCGACCGCTCTGGGAGTCGTAAGCGGAACGAGTGACCGAAACGTCGTTGTGATGCGGTACGTTTCCGGCAGTACCGAGGTTCAACCCGGCCAAGTCGTATATACCACCGGCCAGGACGGTATCTATCCCGGGGGACTAAAAGTAGGCGAAGTGGTTGAGGTGGAATCAGGCTCGGCCACGACACCGCACATCATTTATATCAGGCCCGGTGCGGCACTCGGCTCGATGCATGAAGTGGGGGTCTTGCTTTATGAACCGCCGCCGCGTTCCGATTTTGAAAAGGCCGTACCGAATGCGACACCGACACCACGGCCTTGATCGCCGGGGCCGCTCTAAAGCGTCACGATGGATAATCTGAAGATCACGTTAGCGTTGATAGCGGCAGTGCTGCTTCAGTGGACGATGCGAAACGTCGCTGAGCCGCTGGCGTATATCGATTTTCCTCTCATCGTGGTCGTTTATGCAGCACTTCAGCGGAACGCGATACGGGCGATCTTTTTCGGCACTTTTGCGGGACTCGCCGTGGACGCGTTGAGCGGCGGGCTGCTGGGGGCGAGCGGCTTCACAAAAACGCTGGTCGCATATCTGGTCTCAGAGCTTGCCCGGCGTGTGTATTTGGACAACCTTTTGCTCAGAATTCCCGTCCTAGCGGGCGCTAGCCTGATCGATGATCTTACATATTATGGAGTGCACAGACTGCTTGGGCAGGAGCCCGTCGGGCAGGTCTTTGTGGTAACGGCCTATTCGCTGATCGGGACGACGATCGTAGGAACGATGCTTTATATCATGCTCGATCATTTTATGTCAGAAAGGGCTAGGCCGCGTCGGCGGGACAGCTTCTCATCCAGGCGTCAGACGCGTCGGCGAAATCCCATAAGGCTCGGCAAATGATCATTGCGGTATGAAGTTAAATGATCAATCTCAGAATCTGGTTGTGCGCATCGCGGTGATCCACGCGATCGCCTTTGTTCTGCTTGCATTGCTGGGTGTCCGGCTCTATTACCTTCAGATCGTAAGCGGCGACTACTATGCCGAGCGGGCAGAGAATCAGCGTATTCGGCTGATCCCGATCCCCGCCCCTCGCGGAGCCATCTTTGACCGCAACGGCAAGATCCTGGTCGATTCCAGGCCGACCTTCAACGTTGTGATCTCGAACGAACCGCTTAAACAGCTCGATCTTGACACTCGGGTCGAGATCTACTCCTACGGGCTTGATCTCGAACCGGAGTTCGTTGTGGACCGGCTCATGTCGCTCTCAAAACAGGGTGAGTTTGAAACCTTGATCCTGAAAGACAACGCTACGATGGCGGACATTGCCTGGGTCGAGGCACACTCGCTAGAGTATCCGGAATTGCGCATCGAGCTGCAGCCGCAACGATACTATCCGCACGGCACATACGTTGCACACGTTTTGGGCTACGTAGGCGAGATCAGCCCGAAGCAGCTGGAGTCAGAAAGATGGGCCGGGATGAAGGCCGGTGACATCATCGGCAAAGGCGGCCTCGAGGAATATTACGACGAATTTCTCCGCGGCCGTCCCGGTTACCGCAAAGTGATCGTGGACAGCCGGGGCCGCATTCAGAACGAGATCGAGGTGGTCCCGCCGCAAGCCGGCCAGGATATGATCTCGACGATCGACCTCGACCTCCAAATGGAGGCCGAGCGGCAGATCGAAAATTCGGCATCCAAGCGGGGCACTATTCTCGCGATGGACCCGCGCAACGGTGAAATGCTGGCAATGGCGTCGCAGCCCTCGTTCGATCCCAACATATTTGTTCAGGGCAGCAAGACCCGGGAAGGGCGCAAGCAGATATCCGCCTATTGGCAGGATCCTGAACGCCCGCTCTATAACCGTGCGATCCAGGGCCGCTATCCGCCGGGTTCTACGTGGAAGATACCGATGTCGGTCGGGGGCTTCCAGACCGGGGCGATGACGGTACAGAACAACCGGTTCGCGTGCGGCGGCGGCATCCAGATCGGCAACAAGTTTACGCGATGCATGGGCAATCACGGAACGCCGGACCTGGTGCCCGCGATCTCGCGCTCGTGCAACGGGTTTTATTATCGGCTCGCACTCAAAATGACGATAGAAGGCGTCATTCAGATGGTGGAGAATTTTGAGTACGACAAGCTGACTGGCATCGACCTGCCGAACGAAAAGGTCGGTCAGACACCGAAGAGCTGGAAGCCGATAGTCGAAAAACGCGAAGGCCGGTGGTCCGATATCCGCACGATATATTCCGCTATCGGACAAGACACGGTGGTAGTTACCCCGGTCTCGCTGATAAGAACGATCTCGGCGGTGGGGATGTACGGGCGAATGTACACGCCGCATTTCTTGAAAGAGTTCCGGCAGATAGCCCGCACGGATCACTTCGACGAGCGGCCGCAGTCATTTTTTACCAAGCCCGAGCCCAAGATCATCGAAATGACGCCGGAGCAGCAGAAAATGATAGTTGAGGGCATGTGGTCTGCGGTGAGCGGCGGCACCGCCCGTATCGTCAATATGCCGGGATTTGACGTCGCCGCGAAAACAGGTACGGCGCAAGCGGCCGGTGCTCTTAAGGGTGAAAAGGACCACGCCTGGATCGTGACCTTTGCACCGGCATACGATCCGGAGATCGCAGTTATCGGCCTGATCGAGAACGTCGGGTTCGGCGGAACGCACGCAGGCCCTCCGGTGCGTGCTATTTATGAAATGTATTTGGCGAAGAACCACCCGAATCTTGCCGCAGAAAATGAGGTAGCACGGCGGTAGATATATTAGATGGTCGCGATAATCGAAAAAAGAGATCTTAGGGATTTTGACTGGCTGACATCCATCTTGGCGATCGCCATCGCGGCCTTTGGCGTGTGGCAGATCCATAATGCGCTGCCGCATGAAAGCTATTGGAGCAAACAGATCATCGGCTTGGGGATCGCGGTGTTTGCCTTTGTGATCGTTGCTATTTCGGATTATCGCCGGATCATCGACGCCGCCCCGATATTTTATGCCTTCGGATTGCTGCTGCTGTTTCTGGTCCTGACGCCGTTGGGAGTCGAGGTCAACGGCCAGCGAGCCTGGCTGAGGCTGCCGATCATCGGCCAGTTCCAGCCGTCAGAGTTTGCGAAGATCCCGACGGTGCTGATGCTCGCCAAGTATTTCGGCAACCGAAAGGTCGGCCCTCTAAGGCTCAAAGAGACGCTCGTCGGCGGAGCTATAATGGCGGGCCCGATCGGGCTGATCATGCTCGAACCCGATGCGGGACAGGCGATCACATATATCCCGATACTCGCCGCGATACTGTTTCTTTCGGCGGTGAAGATCCGTTATGTAGTCGTTACGCTGGTGCTGACGGCGATCATGGTTCCGGCTGCGTACTACGCCGGGGTTCAGACCGGCATGATCAAGCGGTATCAGCAAGAGCGCATCAATGCGATCCTCGACCCGGAAAGTGCCGATCCACGCGGGTATGGATATCACACGGTGCAGTCGATGATCACTGTCGGCAAGGGCGGGCTGCACGGGATAAAGGGCGATACTGAGACCTCGCAGAGCGTACTCAAGTTTTTGCCCGAGCCGCATACAGATTTCATTTTTGCAGTAACTGCTGAGAATACCGGGTTTATCGGGTGTGTGTCGTTGCTGTTGGCGTATGCGCTTCTGTTGTCGCGCCTGATCTCCGGCGCCAGAGAAGCTAACGACCGAGCGGGAATGCTTGTTATAATGTCAA
>DATHVL010000043.1:0-2978 GCA_035461325.1 Pyrinomonadaceae bacterium | reverse complement strand
CGGTATGATGGCGATTTCTCATCATCGCGTTTATGGGTAAACGGGATGGTGAATGCCAGCAAAACCCCCGCGATCGTTGCGTGGACGCCCGACTTGAGCATGAAGAACCACATGAACAAGCCGCCGATAATGTATGGCAGCAAGTGCATCACGCCCAACCGGTTGATCACGACGAGCAGTGCAAATACACCCAGTGCAAGTCCCAAATACGTAAACGAAAGTTCCGCAGTATAGAAGATAGCGATGATGATGATGGCGCCGAGGTCGTCCATAACGGCCAGCGCCACAAGAAATACCTTTAATGATGCCGGCACCCGGCTCCCCAGCAGCGCAAGGACCCCGATCGCAAAGGCGATATCCGTGGCCATGGGAATGCCGATACCGGCTTGGGTCGGAGTGCCGGCGTTGAAACCGAAGTGAATGAGGGCGGGAATGGCGAGGCCGCCGATCGCGCCGAAGATCGGGAGTAAAGCGTTCTTAAGGCTCGAAAGCTCACCGGCGTAAAGCTCTCGTTCAAGTTCGAGCCCTATCAACAGGAAAAAGATCACCATTAGAGCATCATTCACCCAATGCTCGATGCTCAGCCTCAGAAAGCCTTCGACACCCAAATATGTTTTCAGATAAAAATCGGGGTAAGCCGTTCCGATCACATTGGCGAGAATGAGTGAGATGGCGGTGCAGGCGACCAAGATCAAGGCACCGGATTTCTCGCTCTCGAAAAATTCCTTAAATGCCTTGGTCAGCCGTTGGGTTTCTATCTGTTTGATCATCGTTCGTAAAATTTGAAGCCGCTTGCGGTATCTAAAGCGGTGAGCGGGTGCCGTTTGTATGCCGGCGGCACTACCGAATTGTCAAAAACGTCAAAGGCAGCCGACTCGGGCGTAGGTTCAGGCTGAGCCTCTGCCCATTCGGCTTCTGTGTTTAAGAACTCCTTGATCTCACCGGCGATCGATGAAAGATCGTCGGGCGTCGCCAAGCCGCTTTCCGTCAGATAGCGTTCGTAGCGCGTAACGGGATCGTTATGCTCAGCCCACCAGGCGATCTCGCCCTCGGGAACATAGGATTGGTTATCGTGTTCGGCGTGGCCCTTTCGCCGATATGTGTGGGCCTCTATCAGAACTGCGCCTCCGCCGCCGCGGGCGTGTTCGGCTGCCGCTTTCATCACGTCGTAACACGCCAGCACGTCGTTGCCGTCAACCGAGAGCCCCTTAATTCCGTAACCGACGGCCTTATCGACGAAGGCCTTGCACGCAGCTTGATCTCGGGTCGGAGTGGAGTATGCGTAGCCGTTATTTTCGATAACCGTAATTAGCGGCAGCGACTGGACCGCAGCGAAATTTATCCCTTCGTGAAACGCTCCGGTTGAACTTGCCCCCTCTCCCAGATAAGCAACGGCGACCCTATCCTCGCCTTTCATACGCGCGGCCAAAAGCACACCGGTCATGACGGGCACCATGTCGCCAAGATGCGAAATGGGGCCTACAAACCCCTTTTCGAGGTCCGCAAAGTGGAACTGGACATCGGTGGCACGGCTCGGAGCCGTACCGCGGCCCAGGTACTGAAGAAATATCGTGCGCGGTTCGATGCCCTTAACGAAACAGGCCCCAATATCGCGTATCAGCGGAGCGATAAAGTCCTGCGGTTCAAGGGCATAGGCGGTGCCGACCGCAGTTGCCTCCTGGCCGAGCGAGGTAAAAACGCCGCCCGTGAGTTTGGACTGGCGCTTCATTGCGACGGTCTTTTCATCAAACAGCCGGGTTAGCTTCAAAAAACGATAGAGTTCGAGTTTTTGCTCATCGTCGAGCGACGAATTAGGGATGCACGAAAGGGGTTCCGAAGGTGCCGGCCTGTACGGATTTGACTCGGTCATAGTTGGCTCATCGAAAAAGAACGTAAATAAATAGACTAGCCAATCCGGGGAAAATTTCAACCGTCAATATCCGAAATCACGGCCGTCAAGTGCGGATTATCGTAACCGCATAAACGATGTAAAGGGCCAACAAAATAAAGCCGCGACTGCGGCCGATGACGCCGCCTCGCAGTGGAAAGGTGAGCGAGACCGTCAGCACTCCAAATCCCAGTCCTATCGCGAGTTCGTTTAGAGGAAGATCGGTCATCGGGCTGATCATGGTCGCGATTGCGACTATCCAGAAATTATTGAAGATGTTACTGCCGAGAATGGTGCCGAGGCCGATCTCTTCGTGTCCGCGGAACTTTGAGATGATGACCGTCGCAAGCTCGGGGATCGAGGTACCGATCGCCACCACAGTTGCACCGATGACAAATTCTTCCAGGCCGAAGGATGCCGCGATCCCTTTTGCTCCCGTAACGACAAGCCGCCCGGCGATTATCAAAAGAACGAGGCCCCCGATCACCGACACGAGGATCGCGCCCCGGCCGGAACTGCTATCCGGCAAGATGGCTATTGAGCTCCGCTGCTTTCTGACCTCGAAGACCACCGCTGCGATCCAGGCCGCAAACACGCCGAACAATAATGCGGCGTCCACCCGTGACAATTCACCGTCAAAAACCAAGAGAGCGGTGAGCAGAGGGGCGAGGATCGCAACGGGAAAATCTCGCTTGATGCTGTCCGGACTCGCTCGCAGCGGTGAAAAGAGCAATGCGATGCCGAGGACAAGTCCGATGTTGACGACGTTACTGCCGAGAGCATCGCCTAGAGCTATATGCGGCTTGCCGTCGAGAGCAGCCCCGACCGAGACAGCGAGTTCGGGGCTGGACGTGGCAAACGCCGCGATCGTAGCCCCGATGATCCCGGCAGGGATGCGGGCCCAAACCGCAAGTCCGATGGAACCGCGTACGAACAATTCGCCGCCCATTCCGGCCGCCGCAAGGCCCAGTATCAAGAGAACATAATCCATCGACGAACGTTATTCTTTCCCGTCAAGATCGGACAACATCATTCGCAGAAGATCGTGACGCGCAACTATCCCGACCGGCTTGCCATCCATGACCACCGG
>DATHVL010000042.1:0-11965 GCA_035461325.1 Pyrinomonadaceae bacterium | reverse complement strand
GGATGGCTCGGGCGATATAAGATCGTTAAAAAGATCGGCTCCGGCGGCATGGGCGAGGTCTATCTTTGCGAAGATCCCAAGCTCAACCGTCAGATCGCGCTGAAAACATTGCCCGCTGACGTTGCATTAGATTCGGGCAGGATGCACCGCTTCATTTCAGAGGCGAAATCCGCATCCGCCCTTAATCACCCCAATATAATCACCATTTACGAGATCAACGACGATCACGAGACGCCGTTCATCGCGATGGAGTATGTTCGCGGCGAGACATTGGGTAAGGCGATCAGGCGTGCGCCGATGGACCTTGCCATGGCGATGGACGTTGCCAGTCAGGTGGCCGGAGCTCTGGTCGCGGCACATGAGGCAAATATCGTCCACCGGGACATCAAGCCGGACAATATCATTATTCGCCCCGACGGGCTGGTAAAGGTTCTGGATTTCGGGCTTGCAAAGCTCACCGAGAACGACGGAAGTTCGGACCCAGAGGCCGAGACGATCGCACATCGGACGAACCCGGGCATGATACTCGGTACGGCGTCATATATGTCACCGGAGCAGGCTCGCGGCAAGGATGTCGACGGGCGGTCCGACATCTTCAGCTTTGGTACGGTGCTGTTCCAGATGCTGACTGGCAAACTGCCGTTCACGGGCGAAAATTATGTGGACGTTATCGGTGCGATCCTGCATAAAGAGCCGGCCTCCTTAACAGAGTTGGTCCCTGATATTCCGCACGATATCGAGGGCTTGGTTCGAAAATGCCTCAGAAAGAACCGCGACGAGCGGTATCAGACAGTTCGTGAGATGCTTGCGGACGTCAAAGAGATCAGGGCTGACCTAAGCCTCGAATTCGGTTCATTGGAGCGTGCCGCGAGGATCAGCGATCCGGGCCTAAGACAGTCTACTGCCTCCGGCCTGTCAAGACCGCAGACGACTGCCGGCCACAGTGGGTTTTCGACCAGTTCTATCTCAAAGATCATCGAAGAGTTCAAACTGCACCCGATGCGGGCGGGAACGGCATTGATCATCGGGTTAGGCGTTTTGATCGGAGCCGGAAGCTGGATGACGAGTTCAGCGCCCGGCACACTTACCGCAGAGGCATTTCAGCGAATGCGATTTACCCGCGCCACGACGTCGGGCGATATCGTTACGGAGCAAGTGGCCATCTCGCCCGACGGTAAATATATTGCATACGTTTCCGACGTTAACGGTTCGCAAGGGCTTTGGGTCAAGCAAGTCGAGGTTCCGAGCATTGTCGAGCTCGTCCCGCCCGCAAACGTGAAGTTTTTGGGAGTTACATTCTCGCCCAACGGCAACCATGTTTACTACAGCATGGAAGACAGTGAGGGAACCGCTTCGCTTTTTGAGAGTACCGTACTTGGCGGTACTACTCCGCGGAGAATAAGAACGCATGTGGGCGGTCACCTGGCCTTTTCACCGGATAGCCGCCGATTCACTTATATCAAGGATGGTACAAAGCTTGTCATGTCCTCGCTGGACGGAGGCGATGCCGTGGTCGTGGCGGAAAACGCCCCCGGCGACCGCTGGCTGGTGACGGCCTGGTCGCCAGACTCAACCCGGCTTGGAGCGGCGATCTACTCGGCATCTGACAGCAGATGCCGGCTCGTCGAGGTTGACCTCGCAACCGGTACCGTCAAGCCGATACCCACTTCGCCCTGGCTCAGGATCGGCGGTGTGAAATGGCTGCCTGACGGCACAGGGTTGGTAATGACCGCTCGTGACATCGATACGGAGCTCTCCCAGGTGTGGTTCGTGTCCTATCCTGACGGAGCGATCCGAAAAATTACCAGCGACCCCAACAGTTATCAGGGCATCAGCGTGAGTGCGGATGGTAGATCCATTGCCACGGTCAGGCAGGAGCGCCTCGTAAATATCTGGACGGCGGGGGCGGCGGGCTCGAGCCTTTCCAGCCGCGTTACTCGTGACCTGGGCCGTGACGAGGGAATGTCCGGGGTCTCGTGGATGCCCGACGGCCGTATTGTCTATACAGTGAGACTGGCCGGCAACCAGGACCTTTGGATCACCGGTGATCCGCAGCAGCAGCTCACGTTCGACTCGGACGCAAATTTTTCACCGGCAGTATCGCCGGACGGGCGGTACATCGTTTTCATCTCCTCGAGGGCGGGGAATCCTGCACTATGGCGGATAGACTCGAACGGCGAGAACGGAATGAAGCTTGCCGACCACAAAGGTATCGCCGGCGAACCTGAGTTCACTCCCGACGGGCAATGGGTCGTGTATGATGTGACGGATGAGAACAATAAGACCACGATCTGGAAGGTTCGCATCGACGGAACGGAACCCGTAAAACTGACCGATTACGAATCCGGGCGGCCCGAGGTTTCGCCTGACGGCAGGATGGTTGCCGTAGTTCTTTGGGGCGATGCCAAGACGCGATCGAAGCTCGGGATCATTTCCATCGAGGGCGGCGACCCCATGCGTATTCTGGACTACCCGGAGGTGGTCAATTCACGAAATTTCAGGTGGTCGAATGACGGAACCGGATTTATTTTTATCAGAAATGTGGATAAAACGTTCAATATTTGGCAGCAACCTATTGAGGGCGGCGAACCGAGACAGATCACCAATTTCGACGGCGAACGAATATTCCGTTTCGACCTCTCACGGGTGACAGGGGAATTTGCTCTTGCGCGGGGCAGTGAAACCTCTGACGTGGTTGTCATAAACGACTTTCGATAGGCTCCCACGTTGGGTTACTAGATCAGAAAAAGGAGGCATTTCGATGTCGTGTACAGGAAAGCAGTGCGGATTTAACATCAACACCACAAGACAAGAAGCGGGTTGTTCGGCGGGAAGCGGGAGTTGTTTCGAGGCGAAGATTTTAAGCGCTGCGGAGACAAAATTTCACGACCAGACATTGATGAGCGCGACCGCCGATATCCAGAGAATACTCTCTGAGATCACGCCGGATCCTAATGGTCGGAAGTTGTCCTTTATCAACACGAATATGGGGTTGCTTCTGGCCTGGGTTGAACATGGAAGGCCTGTACCGCCCGGCGCGGTAACCGATAGGCATACTGATACAGCGATCGCAGCGGCGCTGAAGTTGAGGTCACCATACTAGAAAGAACAATGGGCAACCGCCTTTGAGCGGCGGGTCAACTTGCTTCCAGAATCACTTGGGCGATCGCGTATTCGCGCGTGTGCGAGATGGATAGGTGGATGCGGTCCGCGCCCAGGGCCTGCATCTGCTTTTTTGCTTCGCCTTTGACCGCCAGCGACGGGGCCCCGAGCTCGTCAACCACCACCTCGACCTCCTGCCACGCCAGATCGCCGCGCCAGCCGGACCTGAGAGCTTTCATAAACGCCTCTTTCGCGGCAAATCGGCCGGCGTAGGACTGATCGCTTCCCTTCCCCTTAGCATCGCAATACTGCCTCTCAGCCTCGGTAAAGACCCGTTCCGCGAACCGCGCGGTCCTGTCGAGGGATTCGCGAATGCGGTACACTTCGATAATATCTATGCCTATGGAAAGTATCATTGCCGGTCCTCGACAAACTTTAGCAGACAAAGGGTTTTATTGGCGAGACAAAGGGCGGCTGAAAATGCTGGTCTGCGATGCGCTGGAGTCGGCTGGCTTTGCAAACGGCTTCTCTACGCGTATCGGCGGCGTTTCGCCGATGCCAAAAAACGACCTTAACCTCGCCGGCTTTGACGATGATACCGCCGAGAATATCGAAGAGAACCGGCAGCGGTTTATGACGCTGTTCAACGACAGGTATGTGTTGGCAACGGCCTGGCAAGAGCATGGTGATGGGGTAAAGATCGTAGATTCGACAGAGGCAGCCCTTCGCTCCGACGAACGGTACGACGCCCTTGCATCAAACTTAGCTGGAGTTCTTGTTGGCGTGAAAACCGCGGATTGTGTGCCGATACTTCTGGGAGACAAAAACCGTGGAGCGTTTGCGGCGATACACGCAGGTTGGCGCGGCACGGCGTCGAAGATAATTGTGAAGGCAATTGCCGCGATGAATGAAAGATTTCACACTGCCCCGGCTGATATCGTGGCGGCTATCGGCCCAGCAGCCTGCGGACGAAATTACGAGATCGGCGAAGATGTGATCCGGATCTTTGAGGACAATTTCGAGTCGGCATCTGACTATTTGAACGAGACGCGGCCCGGGCACGCACTTATAGACCTTCATGCGGCGAACCGCGATCAACTGATGACTGCCGGCGTCGATCCGGATCAGATCTTTATTTCATCGCTTTGCACGATGGAGCGAACGGACCTCTTCTTTTCGTATCGGCGCGAAAAGGCCCGCTTCGGAAAAACGGGCCGGCTGTTGTCAGTTATCGGGAAGCTATCGGGCCCCTCATCGGACGCGGGCTGAAAGGGTCACGGTCTCTGTCCGGGGCGGGTAACAGACCTCATCCGTACAGGCCTGGAACCGAACGCGGGCCGTCACACGAACGACATCTCCTTTGAAACCACGCGGAACCGTTAATGTGAAGGGAATCACCACGCGGCCTTCGTAAATATTTATCGTGTTAGGTGAGAACTGAAATTTCTTATCCTTGCCGCGCGGATATGTTACGCCCCCGGCCCTTGCCCCGCCGGCTGCCGTGACGGTTACGGACGTCGGGATCGAGTATTCGCTGTCAGGTCGGTTTGAGTTAACGTGCAGCCCGCCCGGGATCGTAAGAACGACCGCGCTGCGGGTTGCTTTGCCGCGAGCAGCTGTGCCGTTGCCGATATAGCCAGAAACTGTCTGAGCGTCGGCCACGGCGGCCGTCGCTGCCATGAGACACAGCGCAAGAAATAAAAAACGAACTGATCTATTTTTTTTCATAATCGGGTGACTCGAGTCTTTGATGAAGGAAAGCCATCTGAACGATGCCTTTATTTCGGATTAAAGCTCGCCATCATCTCTTTTAGTTTACGCGCAAACTCCTGGCGATGGTCAAGCAGCACTCGGCCACGCAGTTCGTAAACCCCTTCGGACGAAGCGGCGAGGCGCACGAACTCGGCCAGGTCGCCGGATGGGGCAGGCACCTCGACAACACCGTTCGACGAGTCGATCTCGAACTGCCGGGCAAGCTGCTCGAGCCGGGCGCCGCGCCGGAGACTAACCTCGAGCTGGGCCTGCCGCAGATCGCGCGTGCGGTCGCGCCCGAATTCTTTTGAATACGCCGCGAAAACCATTCCCTCCTCAGGAAAGGTGGGGCTTATAAAACCGTCTGCCTTCTCTATCGAGAATCGCTCCGTCTCGATGGTCTCTTCCTCATATGCCGCCGCGGCCTTCTTCTTGATCTTTGTCGAGGCCCAAACCATCAACGCAACTAGGATGAGGCCGGGGATCAGGATCTCCATAATTAATCTAACCGAGCACCGGATTCGCCTCCTCTTTGGCCGCAAGCTGGCCGCATGCGGCGTAAATATCGCGGCCCCGGGGGGTTCGGACGTATGCGGAAATGCCCTCTGACTCCAGAACATTCTTGAAACTCTGAACGCGTGCTGCGGCAGAGGGGCGATAATCGAGCTGTTCGGCCGGGTTATGCGGGATGAGATTGACCTTTACGCGGTTCAGGTCATGACGCCGAATTAAACCGGCCAGCGCACGAGCCTGGTCGTCGGAATCGTTCACGCCGCCGAGCAGGACATACTCAAATGTGAACCGCTCGCCGCGTCTCAGGGACCGTTCGAACTCTTTCGCGGCTGACATCAGCTCTTCGATGTTCCAGCGCCGGTTGATCGGCATCAGCTTGTCACGGAGCGTATCGTCAGGTGATGAAAGCGAGATCGCAAGATGCGGCCGACGCTCCAGTCGGGCAAACTCGCGGATCTTGGGGACTATGCCGGCGGTTGATACCGTGACTCGATCGGGAACGATAAACAGCCCCTTTTCCTCGGACATAATGTCGAGGGCCTTAATCAGTTCGTCAAAATTCAGAAAGGGCTCACCCTCTCCCATTGCTACGAGATTGGTGCCGTGCGGCGTCTCGGCACCCGGGCCGTAAACGTCGTTAAGAACCCAAATGATCTGTTCGACGATCTCTCCGGCGGAAAGATTTTTAAGCAGGCCGAGTTTACCCGTCAGGCAAAAATCGCACTTCAGCGCACAGCCCGATTGTGACGAGAAACAGATCGTGTCGCGCTTTTCCGTTGGGATATAGACCGTCTCAACCGGGTTGCCTTCTTTAGTGTGAAACAAGTAGCGGCGGGTGCCGTCGGATGAAATGAATCGTGAATCGAGCTTGAGAGTACGTGCGGCCCCGACATCGGCCAGGTGTTCGCGAAGCGCAACCGGCAGAGCGGTAATGTCCGCAAGCGAATCCGCCCTCTGTTCGTGCAGCCCCCGAAAAAGCTGATCGGCGCGATAGCGGGGCTCGCCCAGCTCGGTAAAGAGTTCGGTGAGCTCAGCGGATGTCATGCCCAGGAATTGCACGGGTTCGGTCACTTTCATTAGTTTAGCTTAGATGAGGCGGTTGCCGCAGCGGGTTGAAAGAAATCGCGGCCGGATGAAACTGTTGCCTGCGTTTATCGTAATGAGGTTATTATGAAAGCACTATTTTCTTTTATTGTTGCAATTTTTTTGGTTGCGGGCGTGAATGCACAGGTGAAAGAGGCCGATCCGGCGGATGTGAGTTCGCCCGATGCGATCATCAAGGCCGTCTATGACGTGATCTCCGGCGATGCCGGCGTCGAGCGGGATTGGAACCGCTTCCGATCGCTGTTCCATAAAGATGCCCGCTTGATACCTACGGGAAAAAATCAGCAGACCGGAGTAGTGGGCGCGTCAGTGCTGTCGCCGGAACAATATGTGGAGCGAGCGGGGCCGTCATTTGCCAAGCAAGGCTTTCACGAAAAGGAGACGGCACGGCGGACCGAGCAGTACGGCAGCATTCTTCACGCGTTTTCGACGTATGAAGCAAGGCGGACGTTGGCCGATAAGGAGCCGTTCATGCGGGGGATAAACAGCTTTCAACTGCTCAACGACGGAAAGCGATGGTGGATCATCACTATATTTTGGGAAGCCGAGACTCCGGGAAATCCGCTTCCCAAAAAGTACCTCAGATCGGCAAGATAGAATCCGAGCCGCCAACCTTAACGAATATATTTTCGATGGCGGAGCAGATATTACAACGGATCCAGACGATCGAACGGCCGATAGCGGAGGTTTTCGACTTTTTTGCCGATGCCGGTAATCTTGAGCGGATCACCCCTGCTGCCCTGAATTTCAAGATCGTGACCCCGCAGCCGATAAGGCTCGCCGAGGGGACGCTGATCGACTACGAACTTCGTTTACGGGGGATCCCCTTCAAATGGCGAACCGAAATAACGGAGTGGAATCCGCCGTTCAATTTTGTCGATAGCCAACTCCGCGGCCCTTATCGCCAGTGGATCCACAAGCATACCTTCGAGGAGCTCGAACCCGGCGTGACTCGGATCGGCGATGAGGTGCGGTATCGGCTGCCGCTTGAGCCATTCGGGGACCTCGTTCACTTTATAGTGAAGCGGGAGCTAAAGGAAATTTTTGATCACCGGCAGAGGACCGTGGCCGAACTGCTCGCGGCCTAAATTGGCCATTCGCCGGAATAGGCGAGATCCGCCCGGCCGGTGATCAGCATTTCGTCATCGTCGCGCCAATGGACCTCGGTCGTGCCCCCGGGTGAAACAACCGAAACGGTCCGCTCAGTGCGGCCCGTGAAGGCACTGAGAATCGCAGAGCCGCTGGCGGCAGTGCCGGAGGCGGATGTCTCACCTGCCCCGCGTTCCCAAATTCTTATCTCTATATTGTCCCGGTCCACCACTTTTACGAAAACGATGTTCGCCCGAGCAGGAAAAGCCGGGTGCGATTCCAGCACGCGGCCATAGCGGCGCCACTCGGTGTCGAAATCCTCCACAAAAATACACGCCACCGGATTGCCCACATTTACTCCGGATATCAAGAACTGGCGGTCGTCCGCGGTGACGGGCATATCGACCACTGATTCGGTCACCTTGTCGGAGGCCACCGGCACCAGTTCGCTCGAAAATTGCGGTTTGCCGATCTCTGCCTCAAACCAGTAGTGGCCGGGAGATTCGGTCTGGATAAGTGAAAAGGTCTTGATCCCGCTGCGTGTTTCGAGGCGAAGAGCCGGATAGGGCCAACGCTCGTTGTAATAGAGGTTTGCCACGGCGCAACGGGTTCCATTCCCCGAGAAGCCCGCGACACTTCCGTCCGGGTTGACGATCTCGCAAAAGTAATCGGCTCTCTCACCGTCCAGTTTTGTAAGTACGGCGATGCCGTCGGAACCTGCCCCAAGGTGGCGATGACAGATGGAGCGGGCCAGCTCGGGCAGGTCAGTGCCCTTCGGGATCTGATCGCCCATTATTACGATGTAATCGTTGCCGAAACCGTGGAACTTGCAAAATTTTATGGAAGACATATCTTGGGGATAATGACGGGAATCGCCTTTTGTTACACCGATTTTACCCCAGAATTGCCTTGATCAGTGAGAAATTGTTATGGCACCCCTTATTTTTCTTATAGTTACGTTCGGGATCACAGCCTTGGCGGACAGGTATTTCCTCAAAGGCCGGCTAGGCCTCTCGCTGGCAGGACGCATCGCTATGGCGGTCATGCTTCTCGTTACCGGAATAACGCACTTCACAAATACCGACGAGATGATCAAGATGATGCCGGACCCGATGCCTTGGAAGCGCGAGATGGTCTATTTCACGGGCGTATGTGAATTCTTGGCGATACCGGGGCTGATCTGGGAGAGGACAAGGCGCCTGGCGGCGATACTACTGATAGTGTTCTTTGTCGCCGTGCTGCCCGCTAACGTGGTGGGGAGCATGAAACAGGTCCAGATGGGAGGAATGGAATACGGAACCGTCTATCTATGGTTCCGCGTCCCGCTCCAGATCTTCTTTATTTGGTGGACGTGGTATTTCGCGCTCCGTCTGCCTAAGGGTGATAGACCCAGTCGGCAATGAAGACATTGGTGTCGCCCTCTTTGGCCCCGTTGCGGTTCGAAGCAAAGACGAGCTTTTTGCCGTCGGGCGAGAACATCGGAAAGCCGTCAAAGGTCTCTTCGTAAGTGACGCGCTCCAAACCGGTGCCGTCCAGGTTAATTAGGGCCAGGTCGAAATTCCTCTTTCGCGGGTCGGTGGCAAAATAGTTGGTCGAGAAGATGATCGCCTTGCCGTCGGGCGTGAAAAAGGGTGCAAACGATGCGGCTCCCAGCTTGGTTATCTGCCGCTTGTTAGACCCGTCCGCGTCCATTACCCAGATCTCGAAATTATTGGGCTCGATGAGATCATTGGCTAGGCGGTCCTTATAACGGGCGATCTCGGCCTCGGTCTTCGGGTGATAAGCCCGGTAAACGATCTGTTTGCCGTCGGGCGAGAAGAACGCTCCGCCGTCGTAGCCCAGCTCGGTCGTCAGGCGTTTCACGTTCCGGCCCTTGATATCCATCGTGTAGATATCGAGGTCTCCGTCGCGGGTAGATGTGAAGACGATCGTCTTGCCGTCGGGAGAGACAGTGGCCTCGGCGTCGTAGCTGACGGAGTTTGTCAGGCGGCGGATCTTGCTGCCATCGGCATTTGCCGTGTAGATGTCATACGTCGGATAGATCGCCCAGACGTAGCCCTTTGAGAAATCCGGATTCGGCGGGCATTCACGGGATCCCTCGTGCGTAGAGCCGTACAGGATCTTTTTGCCCTTGTCGAAAAAGTAGGCGCAGGTCGTGCGGCCGGTGCCGTTCGACACCATTTTGACGTCGGAGCCGTCTATATTCATCGTGTATATCTGGTCACACTCGCGGCCGTCACGTTTGGATTGGAAAACGAGCTTTTTGCTGTCGGGCGAGAAATAGGCCTCGGCATTTTCACCGCCGAAAGTTAGTTGGCGAATATTGCTGAGGCGCTTTTCGCCCTCGACGCGAAGGTCAGGGGCCTGTGCAAGAGCTGCGGCCGAGACGAACAGTATTAGGGCAAATATCGAAAAATATCTTGACATCATCGTCTTGTATCTAAGGGTCTTGGGTGAATTTTGATCGCGTAGATTAGTATATCGAAATAATCAGCAACGGGATAATCGCCGAACACGACATTCGCCCAGGCGGCCTATGATATTCTTAATTACACATCGATTCGCTTGGCGCCCAAATGAAACGAAACTACTCACTATCGATTTCCCTTTTATTATTGGCATCTCTAGTCTCGATTTCGGTCGCCCAAACAGTAACAGACCCCGTTCTGCTGTCCAGGCCGGAACTCGTGCGCCCCAAGGGTAAAAATGGTTACTTGCCGAGCGGCGAGATACGCGCGTGGGTTATCGTCGACGTCGATGGCAATGTTTCCCGCATCGCAAGTGTTGACGGTCCGGGGTGGGTTTGCCCTTCTGTACCCGGTGTTGCCGAAATCCATAAGGCCGCTCGCGAGGCCGCGATCAAGGCCAAATTTATCCCGGCAAGCCGGGAAGGCACAGGATTTGAAAGCGGTGCGATGATAGTCTTTGACGACTACGTTTCCCTGCCGACGCCTGCCTACGTGGCGGGAAACCAAGAGCAATTTAACGCGACGCAGGATCCGTCATCGGGAACCCCGAACCGTCCACTTCGACCAATAAGCGGCGGGGTTTTGAACGGGAAGGCTAAGTCACTCGCTGCACCAAAATATCCGGCGGCTGCGAAAGCAGTGAGAGCCTCAGGAAGCGTGGCGGTGCAGGTGCTGATCGGCGAAGCGGGCAACATACTTAGCGCCGAACCTATCTCGGGGCACCCCCTACTGCGGTCCGCATCCCGCTTCGCAGCGTGCGAGTCCGAATTCAGTCCCACTTTACTGCAGGGCCAGCCAGTAAAAGTGAGCGGCATTATTACTTACAATTTCGCGCTTTAGTTTCTACGAAATAATGAAAGACCTTTTAAATACTATCTTTATCTGCGCCGTTTGTTTCTTCGCCGTACACCAGAACCTCGCCCAGACTAGCGATGCGAAATTGAGTTCGCCCGTAACTCTGAGCCTATCAACTGAAGCGGTAAATGCTGGGATAGGCGGGCGGGTGTCCGTGGCGGTTAAGGTGGATGCCGAGGGCAAGGTCAAGGATGCTCGCATGCTCGGCGGACCGAGTTGGCCCTGCGGGACCTCTCCTGATTCATTGCTGGACGAGGTGCGAAAAATGGCCGCCGCGAATATCAAGCAAGCAATATTTACCCCCGCGATGAAGCAGGGCAAAGCGGTCAGATCCGATTTGGTTATTTATCTCGATCTGGACCGGATACATCGGGAGACAGAAAAGCGGAGGGCGGAAAATGCCGGCGAATCGAGACCACGGTGGCCAATTGTGGGTGGCGTATTGAACGGGAAAGCGAAGGCCCTGCCCAGACCGGAATACCCTGCCGGCGCACGGTCTATGCGGATAACCGGCCCCGTCACAGTGCATGTCCTGATCGGAACAGATGGAATGGTGAAGTCTGCCGGTACGCTCACCGGCCACCCTCAACTGGCTGATTCGGCTCGCGATGCAGCGTGCGCCGCAAGATTTGCTCCCACGACACTCGAAGGGAAGCCCATCGAGGTCACCGGAGTGCTCACATACACATTCAATTAGAGTTTGTGGGTTCGCCTACCCGCGCTTAGACTAAAACAATGAGTTTGACCGAACAGATCATCGGCGATATCACCGCCGCGATGAAGGCAAAGGAAGCCGACCGGTTGGGGACGCTGCGGATGGCGAAGGCCGCATTGATGAACCGCAAGATTGAGAAAGGCGGGGAGCTTGACGAGGCCGAAGAGCAAAAGGTGCTGCAGTCGCTGGTAAAGCAGCGGCGGGATTCCGTCGAGCAATATGAAATGGCCGGTCGCACCGATCTTGCCGAAAAGGAACTTGCCGAGATCGGTGTGCTCGAAAGCTACCTGCCGCGAGCGGCGACTCAAGAAGAGATCGACGCGGCCGTCACTGCGGCGATCGCCGACACCGGTGCCTCCTCGATGAA
>DATHVL010000041.1:0-5152 GCA_035461325.1 Pyrinomonadaceae bacterium | reverse complement strand
GTCGCGGTAAACACGCTAAAGGTGATCGACGCGCCCGCACAGCCCGAGTTCACCGGCTCCGAGATCGCCGAGCTCGCGCTCGCGGACCTCACCGGAGCTCGCCAGTCTCTGGAAAGCTTCCGCGGCCGCGTGGTAGTTTTTAATTACTGGGCGACGTGGTGCGAACCGTGCAAAAAGGAGATGCCCGACCTCGCTTCGATCCAAAGCGACTATGCTGCACTCGGCCTGCAGGTGATCGGTGCTGCGGGCGACACGGCCGCCGACACTCAAAAGGTCCTCAAGTTCGTTCGTGAATACAAGGTCAATTTTCCCGTCTGGCTTGGCGCGACAACGGATGATATGAAGCGAATGGGCGTCGGCGAGGTTCTGCCCGCGACCGTTTTGATCGACCAGTCCGGCAAGATCGTATGGCGGGGCGTTGGCATCTTTGACCCCGCTGACCTGCGAAAGCGCCTGGACCTACTCCTGCTTCCGAAAGTTGCTGAGTCCGTATCCGAGGCCGCCAAGAAACCTCGTCCCAAGGTCTCCTCCCTTGTACCCGCCTGACCTGTCTGACCGGGCGAAGGCCAGGCCGTCCGGGGGACGGCCGATAACCCAAAACGTTTCACTGCGGGCATCCGGCTGATCAACGGCCAGGTTGACAGGGCCGCCGTACGCGCGACCATCATGTACCGGTGGCACCCCCGCTTCCATATCGGCCTCGAGTACAACCCCAAGGTGGGAGAGGTTCACCCGCTCGTCACGGCGATCCCCGTCACCGAAACCCTAAACCGTCCCGCGATCATTCTAGGCATCAGTTCTGACCGGATAGGCACTCCCAGCGGCACCAGCTTTTACGCGACCGCGAGCAAAGATCTCGAGTACTGGACCGGCCTCCCGATCGCGCCTTACGCGGGCGTCGTGTTTGGCACCTATGAAAAGCGCTTCCGGGCCATCGGCGGCTTAAATATCCGCCTCCCACGAAACTTCACTTCCCTGATGCAGTTCGACGGCGTACACCTTCACCCTAGCCTGACCTATTCGTTCAACGACACTCACGCGGCGACGTTCCTGCTTATCCGCGGGCGCGATCCGGGCCTGACCTATACCTTTTCTTTCTAGTTTCCACGGGGGTTGCAAATTGCGGGGTTTTGCGGGAAAATTGGTCTCTTCCTAGCGGCGCGTTCGTCTATCGGTTAGGACGCGAGGTTCTCAACCTCGAAAGACGGGTTCGACTCCCGTACGCGCTACCACTTACTTTCCAAGAAAGGCATGCCCTCGGTAGGATTCGAACCTACAACCAACGGATTATGAGTCCGCTGCTCTAACCATTGAGCTACAAGGGCACGAACAAAAAATAATACGTCAGCGCTAATCGTTTCGCAAATCTCTGCTCTCGGGAGCGTCGTGGTCGGCCGAAGGGGCCGGATCCGAGTATCCGCCGGGTGCCGGCTGAGGCCGATAGCCGAAATCGGGAGGCGGCGGCGGCGCTTCGACCGGCGGGGCGCCTAAATTCTGATAGCGTGTTTCCTGTCGCTGCGTGATCTGGCGGACGATGTGAACAACCAGAATGGCCGCGATTCCCGTGATCAGCGAGCTTATTGCCAGCAGCACCGGGAAGACGTCCGATATTGTTCCGTCCGGGTTCTCCGAAGCTCGCTCTGTGATCCGCGCCATTATGTTGCCGATGATCCAGGCGGCCCACCAAATTGCGAAAAACCCGGGCACGCCGACAGCTGAGGAAAGAAATCCGGAATCCGGGTCAACCTCAGGTTCGCTCTCGCGCCAGATCTCTTTCATCACCACGTAAGGCTTGACCAGGTTAGCGAACGGAATGAACCACCAACCTACAGCCCAACCCGGGCTATGGGCCAGATAGGTCGCCCGCAATGCGTAAAGATTTTTATAAGCGCGATGTTCCCATATAAGGAACACAACGATAGTCGCCACGCGCAAAACGATCTCGAGCATAGCGACGACCCCGATAAACATATACATGACCGGGATCGGCGCTTCGTCGTCGAGGTCGATCACCCAGTCCGGCGTGGCCACTGCGACTAGGCCCAGCAATATATAAAGAGCCTGGACGGCGATCAAGACACCGAAAACGATGGTCAAGACCGTTGATAGGCCGCTAAGCGGACGGTAACCGTCAGTAGAATAGGATTTCTGCATATAGGTTGTACGGGCGGCCGGAGAGTCCCCGGCAGATGTGTAAAGAATTTTGGCGTTGGCAAGGTTGTTTCTATCCTCGCCATTATCTGCTATATTTGCCTAACTCTCTTAGAATCTCAAATTAAACGAGGAAAAATTTAATGAGCGCTGCAACAGATGCCGACCGGACAAACGCTACCGGAGGCTTCTTCGGACACCCGAAGGGCCTTTCAACGCTGTTCTTCACGGAGATGTGGGAACGGTTCTCCTTTTACGGGATCCGGCCCCTCATGGTCCTCTTCATGACCGCCGCTCTGTTAGACGGCGGGTACGCTTATGACCGCGGCTACGCGGGGGCGATCGTCGGTATCTACGCCGGGTCTGTTTACCTGTCTGCATTGCCCGGGGGTTGGATCGCCGACCGCATTTTAGGATTGAGAAAAGCGATCCTGATCGGCGCCATCCTGATCTCGCTCGGCCACATCTCTATCGGCCTTTCGGCGTTTGCCGGCGGGCCGACGCCCTTCTTCATCGGGCTGATCCTGATCGTCCTCGGAACCGGCCTGCTCAAGCCCAACATCTCGGCTATCGTCGGCGACCTTTATCCCGAGGGCGGCGAACGGCGCGATGCAGGTTTTTCGATCTTCTATATGGGGATCAACATCGGCGCTTTCGCCGGACAGCTCGTTACCGGTTTTCTCGGCGAGGTTTACGGCTGGCACTGGGGCTTCGGCGCGGCAGGTGCGGGTATGTTGATCGGTACCCTCGTTTTCGCTCTGCGCACACCGAAAACCCTCGGCGACATCGGCCTCGAACCCAGCCACCACCCGGACCCCGAGATAAACAGGCAGCAGGTCTCGCGTGCGAAACTTGCTCTCTATGCCGGCCTCGCGATCATCGCGCTGGTCGTCATTCTTGCGATGACAGGAACGATCACGCTCGACCCCGAAGTATTGGGCACTTACTTCGTTTACGTGATCCTGGGCTTGGCGTTTGCATTCTTTGCGTATGTGCTGGCATTCGGCGGATTGACCGGGGACGAGAAAAAGCGAATGGTCGTTATAATGGTCCTCTTCCTTGCCGCCGCCGTGTTCTGGTCGGCGTTTGAACAGGCACCGACCTCTCTTAACCTCTTTGCACGCGACTTCACGGACCGTACCCTTTTTGGAACGCTGTCGGGCGACAGTTTGATACCCGCCACTTGGTTCCAGTCGATCAATTCGCTCTTCATCATCGCCCTGGCCCCGCTGTTCGCAATAATGTGGACAAGGATGGGTAAGAAAGGGATACACCTTTCCTACCCCGTCAAATTCGCGCTGGGGCTGGCATTTGCCGCCGTCGGATTTTTCGTCATGATCTTCGCCGCCAACATCGTTGTCAGCGGCGGTGCCGACACGCTGGTCTCGCCTTGGTGGCTGGTCGCGAGTTACTTCTTCCAGACGGTTGGCGAGCTTTTTCTTAGCCCGGTCGGCCTTGCATCAATGACCGTGCTTTCACCAAGAAGATACGTCGGCCAGATGATGGGCATCTGGTTCATGGCATCGGCATTGGGGAATCTTATAGGCGGCCTGGTCGCCGGAAATGTAGACCCGGAAAGGCTCGAGCAAATGCCGATCCTCTTCACTTGGACGGCCGGCTCCCTGATCGTTGCGGCGATCGTTCTGGGCCTGCTTGCTATACCGATAGCGAGAATGATGAAGAGTGTCCGCGGCGGAGAGTCCGGGCTAGTGGACGAAGGAATGGTGGCTGTGGATATGCCGCCTGAGAAAGAGTAGCTAAGTGAAAGGCGGGGCCGCCCGGATCCCGCCTTTTTTCGCGGCCTAATTCTCGCGATTCCGCTGTTTGTATGCCATCACCGCCTCTGATGCGCCGGCATGCAAGATCTCCGGCTTGTGATATTTCCAATATTTCTCGAACTCTTCTTCGCTAAGATCCGCCTTTTCATGGCGGGTCTTTTCTTTTAAGTAGCTCTCTGCCCACGCACGCATATCCTCATTTGTATTCAACGCGGTGCGGGCTCCGTGCATCATATTGTCACGTTCCATATATTTTATCTCCGTGTGCTAGATTAAATATTAACGTCGGCCCCGCAAAGGGGCAAGCAAACTGGAATTTCAGACCCATTTTAGCGGCTCGGATCGAGCCGCTATTATTAACCCGGAGCAATTTTTGTGAACCGATATTTTTTCTCGTCCTTTCTCGCCCTTGCGATGCTTTTTTCGGGCATCGGCGTGCCGCCCGCAGCCGCCCAAAACCGGCAGGCGACCGCCGCAGCCGCCGCACCCGCTTACGAAGTGCCGTTCGTTAACCGCCAGCTCGCAAACGGGTTGGAGGTGATCGTGCTGCCTGATTCGAGCGTGCCGCTCGTCACGGTCGAACTCGCCGTTCGCAACGGTTCATTCACCGAACCGCCGGAGCTGAACGGCCTTTCGCACCTTTACGAGCACATGTTTTTCCAAAGGAACGGCGCGATCGGCCTCTTCCGGTGTGAAATGGCAAGGTCATACAACCGCTTCGACATTTTCAACCAAGAAAATTGCACCGAGCAGATGAAGCTAAAGTCGCAGATCGGCGACGTCAGCTATCTTAGCGAGTTGGACAAGGCCGGCTACGTTCGCAACGGGACCACTCAGGAAGAGTACGTAAATTACTTTTTCAGTACGACCAGCGAGCATCTGCCCACCATAATGCGATATATGCGGGACGCAACGCTTTTTCCAAGCTTTGACGAGGAAGAGCTGAATCGGGAGATCCAAGTGGTGCTCGGCGAGCTCGACCGCCAGATGTCGGAACCGTTTTACTATCTCGACCGGACGCTGATGGATAACCTTTTCTATAAACATCCGACACGCAAAAGCCCCGGCGGCACTCGCGAAACCGTTGCCTCGGCCACGACGGATAAGATGCGTTTGATCCAGTCGCGTTACTACGTTCCGAACAACTCCGCTCTGATCGTGACGGGAGACGTACAGCCCGAGGCGGTTTTCAAGCTCGCCAACGAACTTTTCTCGATCTGGCC
>DATHVL010000040.1:0-11475 GCA_035461325.1 Pyrinomonadaceae bacterium | reverse complement strand
GGGATATTCGAAAGAATATAGCGAGCTCCGGGACTGGTCTGGCAATGTTAGGCACAGGATGAACGACTAATCTCTTGATGAATGAACGTTCATTCAGTTATAATGATTCAGCAATTTCTAAAACTAAGGAGTGTGGTATGAGGTTGATCTTTGCCGTGCTTATCGCGCTGAGTGTTGCGGGCGCATCGGCTCAGGATAAACAACCAGCGAATACGTTAAAGCTTGAGCCCGCGGCCGCCAGCGGTAAAGCCGCTATCGCAGAGATGGCGTGGCTTGCTGGAACGTGGCGGGGGCCGGGGTTGGGCGGCGTGGCGGAAGAGATCTGGAGCGAGCCGACGGGCGGAGTGATGATGGGCTCGTTCAGGATGCTCAAGGGTGACGAGCCCGTGTTCTACGAGTTTATAACCTTGAGCGAAGAGGATGGTTCGCTTGTGATGCGGGTCAAACATTTTTCGCCGGAACTCGTTGCCTGGGAAGAGAAGGATAAGACAGTCGATTTCAAATTTATAATGCGTGACGGGAAGCGGTATTACTTTGACGGCCTGACATTCGAGGTCAATTCGGCGGACGAGGTGAAGATCTATTTGGCGATGGAACAAAAGGACGGTTCGGCGAGCGAAGGGGTTTTTGAATATAAAAGAATTAAGAGCGGGGGAGCAAGATAATGGAAGCACAAATGGAAAAAGAATATCTGAAAGGCGGCGAATTTTTGATCGCGGAGCAGACGGCCGAACAGACCTTTACGCCGGAAGATTTTACCGAAGAGCAGAAGATGATCGGCGAGACGACGCGTGAGTTTGTCGACGGCGAAGTGGCCCCCAATCTCGAGGCGATGGAGAAGCATAACTGGGAGGTGGCCCGCCAGCTTGTGGCAAAAGGCGGCGGGTTGGGATTGCTCGGTGCGACGATCCCGGAAGAGTACGGCGGCCTTGGGCTCGATCAGACGACCGGCGTTGTTATCGCGGAAATGATGGGCCGTGCAGGGGGTTTTGGCACGACGTTTGGTGCACAAACCTCTATAGGCGTGTTGCCGCTGCTTTACTTTGGCTCAGAAGAACTGAGGAAGGAGTGGATTCCGAAGATCGTCTCGGGCGAAGTCGTCACGGCTTATTGCCTGAGCGAGGCGGGGTCGGGATCGGACGCGTTGGGCGCTAAGACGACGGCCAAGCTCACCGATGACGGGCAGCATTATATTCTCAACGGCGAGAAGATGTGGATCTCAAACGGCGGTTTTGCTGATGTCTTTATCGTCTTTGCAAAGGTCGACGGCGAGAAGGAAAAGTTTTCGGCCTTCGTCGTTGAACGCAGCGAGAACTGCCGCCCGGGTGCCGAGGAACACAAGATGGGCATCAAGAGCTCATCGACGACGCCGCTGATACTTTCGGATGCCAAGATACCGGTGACGAACCTGATAGGGGACGTGGGCGACGGGGCAAAGATCGCGTTTAATATCCTGAATGTGGGGCGGTTCAAACTGGGGGCGTCGGTAACGGGTGGAGCGAAGCTGGCTATTCATGAATCGGTACGCTACGCGAATGAGCGGCACCAGTTTAACCGGCCGATCTCGAGCTTTGGGGCGATCAAGCATAAGCTCGCCGAGATGGCGATCCGCACATGGGTCTCGGAGGCGATCACGTATCGGACGGTAGGGATGATCGACGCACTGATCGGCGACGGCGCGGATAATGAGAAGAAGCTTCAGTCGATCGAAGAATACGCGGTCGAATCGTCGATCAACAAGGTCGCGTGTTCCGAGGCACTGGATTATGTCGTTGACGAGATGGTCCAGATCTACGGCGGGTACGGCTATTCGGCTGATTATCCGGCGGAAAAGGCGTACCGCGATTCGCGGATCAACCGGATCTTTGAGGGCACGAACGAGATCAACCGAATGCTCATTCCCGGGCAGCTTTTAAAGCGTGCGATGAAGGGCAAGATCGGATTGCTGCAGGCGGCCAAGGCGCTACAGGATGAGATCTTGAACCCGCAGATGAGCTTCGACGACGACAGCGGCTATCTGGCGGCTGAGACGCGGCTTGCACAGAACGCTAAAAAGATCGCCCTGATGGTGCTGGGGACGGCAGCTCAGAAGTATATGCAGTCGATACAGGACCAGCAGGAGGTGCTGCTCAATACGGCCGATATCATAATGGAGGCGTATCAGATGGAATCGGCGGTACTGCGAGCGAAGAAGGCCGCCGGGCCCGATGGCGGCAATGCGAATGACCGCTTCACTGATATGGCGGCTGTATATTGCAACGATGCGATCCAGCGGATCGAGATGAAGGCCAGGAACACGCTGGCTGCGGTGGCCGAGGGCGACGAGGGGCGGACCCTGTTAGTAGCATTGAAACGATTTACGAAGAATAATTCGCCGATCAACACGATCGCCGCCCGGCAGCGGATAGCGGATGACCTTATCGCCGCAAATACTTATATCTTTTAGGGTTAGCTTGTTATAAGGAGGGGCCCCGCTGCGTTCGCTGCGGGGCTTTTTAACATACCACGAAAAAAAAACGAAAAAAATTAAAAAAGTTACGCAAAAAAATGCAAAGAGCGTCGTCGGGGTTATGTAGCGAAAAAAGCTCGGCAAGCTTCAGCGTTGTAAACTAGCCAAAGCCGAGTTTCCTCGATTTCGATCGAATAGTAACCCACACTTGGGGGCGCATCCGCATTCGCGGAGGTGCCCCATTTTTGTTGTTGGAGTGGAGTCCGCTCTCTTCACAGCGCGTCCGTCTGGGCGAAGGGACGTTTCTATAGAGAATAAAAAAAACACCGCAGCAGACCTTTCGATCTACTACGGCGTTCCCCTCCCCGGGCTCGTTATCCTTCAGTGAAATTTATCGGCGATAGTAGCGCCGCTCATACCTGTTGGTTTTCTTATTGAAAACGTAGCTGTAGAGTGCGGCTCCTCCGCCACCGGCTGCGGCACCGATAAGTGCTCCCTTCTTGCCGCCGGCGATCGCCCCGATCAGGGCTCCTGCACCTGCACCGATACCGATATTGATAACGTTACGGTGCTTTTCGTAGGTGCTGCGCTCCCGCGGATAATAAGTTTGCGCCTCGGCTGTAGTTGCCGCGAGCGGCAACATTATCGCCATCATGGCCATCATTGCGAATGCTGCTATATATTTTCTCATCTTCTTCTTTTCCCCTTTTTCTTTTCTTGATCGCGGGGGTTGAGGCCCGCTTCGCAAGATAATAAAGCAATGGGTGTGCCACAATCGTAACGTACTGAGCAGGGTAATGTTACGACGATATAGGTTAACCGATTCGTCCTTTCTGAGCACGATTTGAGGAGACCGTGAACAAAATGGTATGCGACGGCAAGCCAAAGAAAGTGCATCGGCCCGCGCCCCTTATGGTCCTGATTTTTTTTGAGCGCGCCCGTATGCTAAACTCACCGCAAAATGTTCAAACAAGATATCGGCGAGCGAACGTGGTTCTTTGATCTTGAGTGGGTGCCGGATGTTGCGGCCGCCCGCAAACTCTATGACCTGGGTAACGATGCGACAGAGCTCGAGGCCATGGAAGTGCTGTGGAAAAACGCCTCGGGTTATTCTGAAGACAAAGTGCCGCGGCCGTTCGTGAAGTACCTGTTTTCGCGGGTGGTCTCGATCGCTTTTCTAGCGCGCAATGTGGTATTTCGCGACGGGCAAAAGCAGATCGAGTTCCGGATACATTCGCTACCGACGCTTCCCGCCAAAAAAGAAGAGATCTCTGAAGCACACATTCTCGAACAGTTCCTGACCTATACCGGCAAACTAGAACCGCAGTTGGTCGGCTATAACTCGCTTGACGCCGACCTGCAGGTGATCATACAGCGCGGGATCATCAACGAAATAACCGCCCCGCTTTTTTGCCATCGCCCGGGCAAGCCCTGGGAAGGGCGCGACTATTTCGATTCGAAGAACTGCGAATGGCACCTGGATCTGATCCAGCGTTTTTCGCGTTTTGCGATGGGCCCGAAGCTGAATGAACTTGCGGTCCTGTGCGGTTATCCGGGCAAGATAGATATGGCCGGCGACCAGGTGGTCGACCTGTGGCTGGCCGGGGACGTGGACCGGATCGTTCAGTACAACCAGACGGACACATTTAACACGTATCTATTGTGGCTGCGTGTCGCGTATTTTTGCGGGAAACTCGGCGAGGAAGATTATTTCGCGGAGCAGGAACAGTTTCGCGAATTTCTCGAGGCGGAGGCCGCTGAGGGCGGGCGTGCGCACATAGAAAAGTTCCTTGAAATGTGGGAGCTGTAAGGCCCGCATTCCGGCGAAAGCTTTACATGCCGGGCGCTCTCGTGGAACACTATCGGGAGAGCAGGCAGAGAGATGTTAAAGCGAACCGAGAAAGAAGATAAGCTCAGCTGCCCCGCTTGCGGGGCACTCGGAATTAGAGGTTCGGCCAAGTTCTGCCTAGTTTGCGATAAGCTGCTTGCTGAGGATTACCAGCCGCTAGATACGATCCGGTCCGCTTACGGACTTCAGCGACTGGTGCTTGATACGGCGGGCAAAAAGTTTGCCGATGCTCCCGGGCTATTCATGAGTGATGACCGCAACACTGCGAGCCAGCTGGCATGGGCTTGCCTCATTTACTCGCTGGTGCCGTACCTGGGGATCCTCTTCGTTCCGTTCGCCATCGGTTTTGCGATCGCCGGCCACTCGATCGCCTCACGCCGCGGTGAGACCGATGACCGATCGCTGCGGGCCATAGCCCTGAGCATAGCGGTGCTGGCGGTACAAATACTTCTGTGGTGGCTGCTTTATGTGATCCCGACCATGGGGCACCGCCCACTTTGATCTCAATCGAATAATGTCGATCGCACGTATAGTCGGTTCAAACTCACATATTGACTATGTTGCTCGGATGGCCTCACCGGAGTCCGAAAGCGGGGGGCAGCCGCCGGTCTTTGGACGCTTCGTGGCGATACCCAGCACAGACGGACGCTTCGTCGGTATCATCTACGATTCAAGGCTGATCAATCCGGAGTTCGGGGGATTTGGCCCCCGGCTGCAGCCTAAGCCGGCCCTGGAGGATTTTGGGACGGGATCAGACAAACGAACGGGCGTTCTTATCGGGGTCATTATTTTAGGCACGCTGAGCGAGACGGGTCACGGCGAACACTCACTGCCGAGGCACGTCATACCGGCCGGGACGGAGGTGGAGTTCCTGGAGGACGAAGATGTGCTGCGGTTTCATGGGCTTCCGGACGGAGAGCCGATGCTCGGGTATTATTCCCGCATTGTTTCAAACTCAGGACAGTTTGCGATTCCACTTATCGAGAGCGTGATCGAAATGCTGGAGCCACAGTTGAATCACGGCGCGGCAGCGAGGCTAAGCGTTTTGCGCGACTCGCTAAACTGGCAGGCGACCATCGGCGGTACCAATCACTGATCTATGATCGATACCCAACGTATCTATACAGAGAACTGCATCGAGACGCTGGAGAAGCTGCCGGATGAGGTGATCGATATGACTATCACCAGTCCGCCCTATGACGACCTGCGCGATTACAACGGATACCATTTCCCCTTTGAAGAGATCGCGGCCCAATTGTTCCGCAAGACGAAAGAGGGCGGGGTGGTCATTTGGGTCGTCGGCGACCGGACGGTGAACGGCAACGAAACGCTGTCGAGTTTCAGGCAAGCGTTGATCTTTCAGGACACGGGATTTCGCGTGCACGACACGATGATCTATGCCAAGAATAATCCGATACCGAGCGACTGCGGGCTGCGCTATCGGCAGGCGTTCGAGTATATGTTCTGTTTCTCCAAAGGCCGGCCGAAGACGTTTAACCCAATCACCCAGCCGATAAAACAGGAAAAGGCTTTCAAGTCATTCAGGATCACAAAGGTCGGGCGGAACGACCTGGCCCACGACCATGTCGCGCCGAAAGAGCGAAAGGTCAACAATATCTTCTATTACAATGTGGGGACGTCGAGTTCAAAGGACCGCGTGGCTTTTGGCCATCCCGCGATCTTCCCCGAACAACTTGTTGAGGATCAGATCAGCACGTGGACGGACCCCGGAGATCTGGTTTACGACTGCTTTATGGGCAGCGGGACGACCGCTAAGGTAGCGCATTTGATGGGCCGACGGTGGCTGGGCTCTGAGATCTCGGAGGAATATGTTGAGATCGCGACGGAGCGGTTGAAGCCTTATATCACCGGCAGCAACGGAAATATCGCGCCGGGCGACAACCACTTGAACGGCGGAGGCGTCTGAGAAGTATAGACGTCGGAGCACCTGAACCAATATGAAAAATGCCGAGGCCTGGATATTCGTTTGCAGTCTGGTGTTGCTTGCCCTGATGATAATAGCTGCGTTCGGCAGCTGGTTTGCCCGGCAATGGAAGGATTAGGTGCCGCTACTTATAAACCAATGAGAATTCAACTAATTTTGATCGCCGTTCTGGTATTCTGCGTTTCTGCGGTTTCCGGACAGATGGGCACGGTCAAGCCCGACGCGGTGAATCCCGCCCCTCTTTCGTTTGAAGCAAAGTACGAAGGCGGGATGTTCGGATTTAGCAAGAAGCAGGAAGGGACGCTGCGTTTCGACGACATTAACGAGCGGTTGGTCTTCTTTTCAAAGGACGGGAAAGAGCAGTTCGCGGTCTCATATTACGCAATGCAGTTGATATACCCGCAATCGAAATCGGTGACATCGACTGCAGGAAACGTGGTTCGCCATATTCCGCTGCCGGGAAGTTTTCTGGGCGGGTTCATAAAGGAAAAACGCCGGTATTTGATCGTGCATTTTGAAGACCCTGACATCAGGGTCACGGGTGTTACCAGCTTCAAGCTTGAATCGAAAGAGCTTATTGATTCGGTGCTGCATTCGCTCGCCGGCAAGGCTGAGTTGACTCCGCGGGGTGAAGCTTTCTATCGAGAGAAGAAAGAGCCGGTCCAGGAGATCTGATCAGCGAAAGTCGCCGAATCTATGCTGTAGAAGGGCGGTCAGCACAATAGCAGCGGTTTCGGCACGGAGTATGCGGCCGCCCAGGGTGACGATATCGGCCCCGGCATTGGATGCCAATTCAAGCTCGTCCGGTTCCCAACCGCCCTCAGGACCGACGACGGCCGTCAAAAAATCGAAATTTCCTTCCGACGGCATCGCCTTCCCGCCTGCTTCACTAAAAAAAATAATTCTATTCCGAGTTTCATTGGCCAGAAGATCCGGAAGGGGTATTGGCTCTTCGAGCGTGACAAGAGCCGCACGGCCGCACTGTTTTGAGGCTTCGATAATGATCTTTTGCCAGCGCTCCATGCGGCGGCCGGTGTCTTTCAATTTTACATCGCAGCGGGCGGCTATCAGCGGCTGAAAGCGGGTTACTCCCAGCTCGACCGCTTTTTGGATGACAAGATCGTACTTGTCGCCCTTGGTGAGTGCCGGGGCGAGCGTGAGGTTTAGCGAAGATTCCGGAGCTAAGGGCTCGACTGCTTCGATGATGGCGAGCTCCGCCCCTTTCTTATCGATCGATGTGATCTGACAAAGAAACTCGCGGCCCTCGCCGTCAAATATCCGAACCTGCGAGCCGGGTAAGAGGCGAAGGACGTCGCGCAGATGGCGAGCCTCTTCCGCAGAAAGCGAAGCGTGGCTGCCGCCGACATTTGCAGGGGGTACATAGAATCTACGCATCGTCACCCTCCGCGGGAGTTTTGCCAAATTTTGCGAGGAAGTCTTTCGATGTCCGACGCAACTCCACCCAATTCTCAAAGATCTCGGGCGATGCCAGCCAGATGCCGAGCCATTCTGAGGCTTCGGCGTAGCCGGCACGGTCGGCCGCTGAAACTCGGCGGTCCGACATTTTTTTCTCGGCATCCGCGCGGGCGGCGATGGCACGTTCACGGATCAGGCGGATACCCTCCTTATCATTATCTGAAAGATATTTTTGCCGAAGGCTTTCGAGGCGCTTGATCGAACGGTGGGCGGCGTCCGGCCCGGTGAGATCGACGGCGTTGCGCAGTGCGGCATCGTAAGACGTGTCGGCGGAGCGGTCAACATAAAGCTTTAATATTTCCGGATGACGCAGCACGGCCCCTTCATCGGCGAGCATCCGGGCGATCACCATCGGGGAGTCGACGGCCGCGCGGCCAAAACGTTTGGCGACCGCATCTTCAATTGCGACGATCTCTTCGGCACCGACGCTTTCACAATCGAGCGATTCCCAAACCTCGAGCATTAGATCAGTCCTGTTTCTTGCCTGAAGCATCCTGTAGTGGGGCTATTTGCCGCGAATGGCGGCGAGAAGATCGGTGGACGAATGGTCCTTTGGGTCACCGACTATCGCTACCTTGCCGCCTAACCGCGTGACGATCTCACGCTCGGGCACGTTATCTTCGGTGTAATCGGTGCCTTTGGCGTGTATGTCCGGCCGGATCGCCTCTATCACCTGCTCGACGGTGGGCTCATCAAAGACAGTCACGGCATCGACAGAGCGTAGGGCTGCGACGAGCTCGGCACGCTCATTCTCCGGCATGAACGGGCGAGATTCGCCTTTGAGAACTCGAACTTGGCGATCTGAATTTATAGCGGTGATGACGAATCCGCCGAGAGCTTTTGCCCCAGCAAGATATCTGACGTGGCCGACGTGAAAGAGATCGAAACATCCGTTTGTCAGGATGATGTTTTCCCCGCGTGAACGGGCGGCGTCGGCGGTACGAATCAGTTCCTCGCGATTCAAAATTGGAGCGTTCTCCATATCAATTTTCTGTCGCGGCCGTTGCGGAAGCGGGTGATTCGCCGGCAAATGACGCGATCAACTCGCTGCGTCCGACCACTGCAGTACCGCGTTTCATGACAACAATTCCCCCGGCGTGGTTTGCCGCAGCGGCAGCCTCTCGGTGCGACATCCCCGAGGCAAGTCCAAGTGCATACACAGCGATAACCGTATCGCCGGCGCCGGTGACGTCCACAGCCTGCACGGAGCCCACGGCGGGTATGTGCTCTACGGCATTGCCCTTTTCAGAGAGAAGCATGCCGCGGTTGCCCAAGGTGATCAAAAGCGCGTCATATCCAAGCTCTTCGCGGAGCCTGTCACAGCGGGCGTCGTCGAGTTCATTACCGATAGCGGCCTCGGCCTCCTCCTTATTTGGGGTTGCGGCGGTCGCTCCGGGAAACTTTCGAAGGCCAAATCGGGAATCGATCAACAGAGGTATGCCAAGTTTTTTGCATAGCAACTTCGCGGCTGCGAAAACATCGGCGGTAACGATGCCGTAGTTGTAATCAGATAAAATAACCGCAGCGGCGTTGGCGGCAGCCCTCTCCAAGCGTTCCAGGATCTGGTCGACAACGGGCTGAGGGAGCGGCTGATGTGATGCGTGATCGATCCGGATGACCTGTTGGCGGGGGGCGTACTGCTGACCCGCCAAGACCCGGGTCTTGGTGGTTGTGCTGTGGCCGGCCGTGTCGATTATAAGGCCGGTGTTCACTCCTGCGATCTCCAATGCTGAGCGAAGTTCGGCGCCTGAAGTGTCGTCGCCCAGAACGCCGATCATGACCGCCCCGGCCCCGAGCGATGCGAGATTTGCCGCGGCGTTCGCCGCACCCCCGGGACGAGTCTCCGTCTCATCATGATCGACTATGAACACGGGGGCCTCGCGGGAGATACGCCGGATAGTTCCGCTCAGGAACTGATCGGCGACCAGATCGCCCACAACGACGATCGTTTGTTTCGAGAACTCGTTCTTAATGAGATCAGTGATCTTGCCGGACATTTGTGCCACGAACAAAAGTTACAATAATTCTGCGATTAAGCAAAAAGGTTGAGGCCCGTATGGACGCTCAACCTTAAGTACTTTAAATGATCTTAGTGATCAGTGGCTGTCGTAGCTAGCGACGGGGAAGTCGGTCGAGATACCCCACGGCACGACATTCATTGAACCGTCGGTGCTGTTAAGAACGTAGAAACTTCGGTCCGTGGTACGCCAGATCGCGACATCGGTCTTTCCGTCGCCGTCGTAATCGTTCTGAACATTAATGTCGGAACTTGTAATACCGAAGGCGAGTCCCATCAAATTGCCGTCTGAGCTTCGAAGGATATACCAGACCAAATTGTCGTTCGGGTTTTCGCCCTCGCGAATTACAGCGATGTCCGTCTTGCCGTCACCGTCGTAATCTCCGGGGGCAATTATATCGGTGCCGTATCCCCATGCGGTGATCTGGTAACCTCCGGACGAAAGCTGAGCATAGAAGACCGCCTGACTGGTCGGGGTAGCCCCGGGACGCTGAACAGCAAGGTCAAACTTGCCGTCGCCGTCATAATCGCCGGGGGCGACGAAGTCTGACGCAAAACCGAACTGTGTAGCTGAGAACGTACCGTCAGTGCTGTTGAGCACGTACCAGATCATATTGCCATTCGTACGCCTGACAACAGCGACATCCGTTTTGCCGTCACCGTCATAATCGCGGGCAACCGGTTCATCGCCGGTCTGGCCAAAGCCCACGACACTAAAAGTGTGATTCGAGCTGTTGAGCCAATACCAAACCCCGGTCGAATCGCGCCATACCGCTATATCTCCCTTACCGTCGCCGTCAAAATCGCCCGGGGTAATGAAATCTTCGTTCGCGATGCCGAAGTGCTGGAAGCTGTAGCCACCACCGGACAGCAGCGTGTACCAGGTATTATCGGTTATTCGAAATACGGTGTAGTCGGCTTTGCCGTCGCCGTCGTTGTCAAGAGCCTTTCGCAGTGAAAGCTGGGCCAGAACCGAAAAGCTCAGAATGAGGGCAATGGCTACAGCGAAGCCGGCCTTGCCAACGGAAAAGGTATTTCTCATCTTTGTACTTCCTGTAGAACTTTGATCGCGAAAATGGCTGCAAGCCAGGGCGATACTCAAACAGAATCTATAAATATACTAATATACGGTCGCCTGTGCAACACATTCTAAACTAACAGTGCGCGAAATGCAGGGGAAAAGACTCGTCGGAATCTCTTTCTATTGTACGCCAATTAGACGCGCCCTGAGCCAATAAAGTTGGAAAGCCCGGCAAATTTTAGAATCTTCGCCCCCGATATTGGTTCACGACGATCTCCTGCCCTCCGATCATTACGGCCGCCGACCGGGTAGTGGTCGAGTTCACAGCTATGTGAAGCGTGACCCGTGCGTTGCCGCTGAGCACTTGTCGGGTCAGGACCCGGACCCAGATCGCATTGCTGCGGGCCGTGAATTCGCAGTTGGCCGGGGCCACGACGTCGACCTCAAAAATGCCGCCCTTTGTGGGTACGCTGATATTCTTTGTTGAGAGCTGGAACTGGCAAACCGTCGGGCTGGTTATGGCGGTCGAAATATTTAGCCGGCCGCCGCTCTTGTTAAAGCCTTCGAACTGCGGCAGTTTGTCCACGGAATTCATCAGGGTGGCTTTGAGTGAAGCCGCAGAAAGCTGAGGATACTGGGCTGCCAATAGTGCTGCTGCACCTGAAACGTGAGGTGCCGACATAGATGTACCGCTCAAATGCCCGTAGCTGGAGTTCGA
>DATHVL010000039.1:0-6027 GCA_035461325.1 Pyrinomonadaceae bacterium | reverse complement strand
GGCCCCGGTAAATGCCCCTTTCGTATGGCCGAAAAGTTCGCTTTCCAGAAGCGCTTCCGGCAGCGCACCGCAGTTGATAGCAAGGAACGGCAGTGCCGTGCGGCCGCTGTTGAAGTGTAACGCCCGGGCGACCAACTCTTTCCCGGTGCCGCTCTCCCCGCCGATCACGACGGTCGTGGCGGTGTCCGCAACCTTTTCGACAATATCGAACGCTTCTTTTAGCCCGGTGCTTCGGCCGATGACATCGTCGAAACTATACCGCCGGCCCAATTCAGTTCGGAGAGCCCGATTTTCCCGGAACAGCGTGCGGTGTTCGATAGCGTTCTTGACCCGCTGCAGCAGGTCTTCGTTAATAAATGGCTTTGTAATGTAGTCGTACGCCCCGTGGCGGAGTGCGGCGACGGCGGTGTCCACCGAGGAAAAGGCGGTCATCATTATCACCGGAGCGGTCTCATCAACTGCCCGGATGCTGCTGAGCAGCTCGATGCCGTCCATGCCCGCCATCTTTATGTCGCTGAGTGTAAGGTCCACGCCGTTTTCGCCGAAAATACGCAAGGCTGATTCGGCTGAATCGGCAGTCAGCACCGCATATCCCTCACCCTCCAGCAGGCGACGAAGGATCGAACGCAGCAGTTCCTCATCCTCAACAACTAGAACCTTTTTTCGCGGCATATACAGATCGGCATTTTGGCAGGCGTTCAGTTTAACACATCACTTTAAGGTTTGTTCCCATTCGTGTTAGCATCCTAAATTATAGCTCTGGGATCCCAATGCACTCATTCCGAACGCTTTATTTAACACCGTTTCTTCTGCTGTTTATGTTGCCGGCGTTCGGACAGCAGACGAACCCCGTCGAACGTCAGGTCGCCAATCCGATAACCGACACTCCCAATATAAACCCCGTAGCCCCCCAACAGGACATCACCGCACCGGTGCGAAAGCCAAGTTTTGAGCCTGAGGGCGGCGACGGCGAAGTCGTTGTTTATTCGGAAACGACCGAGGTCGAGGGTGAGGACGGGAAGCGTGTGATCACCTACACTGGGAACGTCGACGTTCGATACGGCATTTACCGTATGCAGGCCGACCGCATCGTCCTTTTTGAAGCCGACAACCGAATGGAGGCCGATGGCAGCGTCGTTTTCGACCAAGGGGACGATCAGCGGATAACCGGCTCGAAAGCCGTTTGGAACCTCCGGACCAAGCTTGGCTACTTTGAGAATTCGACCGGCTTCACCAACCAGACGAATGACGGTACCGTGCTCTTCTTTACCGCCGACAGGGTCGAGCGGATCTCGCTCAATGAGGTCGTCGTCACAAAAGGTGAATTCACATCGTGCGATGAGGCGGTCCCGAGCTGGTCATTCACCGCGGATGAGGCTCGGATCCGGACCAATGATCGGGTGAAGTTCAAGAACGCGAAGTTTCGGTTACGGGATCAGCCGATCATTCCGCTGCCGTGGGCATCGATACCGATAAAGGAACGCGACCGGGCGAGCGGCTTCTTGACGCCGACCATCGGCTATTCGGCAAATAAGGGCCTGCGGATCTCGAGCGCGTATTATCAAACTCTCGGCCGCTCGGCGGACGCGACGATCCGCACGGACCTTTACACCTCACGCGGGATCGGCTATGGCCTGGATATTCGGACAAGGGCAAATTCACGCTCATACCTAAACTTTGGATTTTACGCGGTCAAGGACCGTATATTCGGGCCGCGAGAAAGCCGCGAGAATCCCGATCAGGGCGGTTCACTCGTGTTCGCCGAGGGCGTACATTATTTTGCCAACGGCTTTACCGCTGCGGCGGACGTGCGCCTCACATCCAATCTCGCGTTCCGACAAGTTTTTTCTGACGGGATCCAGCAGATCATCTCGCCGATAGAGGTCTCGCAGGTTTTCGTTAACAAGAGCTGGGGCAACTACACGCTGAACCTCCTCGCCAGGTCACAGGTGATCTCGATCCCGAACGTACAGATCAAGACGCGAAACTTGCCCAGCATCAACTTCGAGAAGCGCCCGTCGATGCTTTCGTTCCTTAAGCCGGTCTATTTTTCGTTTAAGACGAACCTGGAAGGCGTTTCGCGCCGAGAAGACGTCAACAACATCGATCTATATCGTAAAGAAAACGGGATTGAACCTGTGATCTCTCCGGCGCTGGGGCAACGACTTGATGTCTATCCCCAACTTATGCTGCCGATCAGCACGAAGTATCTGAATGTAACGGCCACTGCGGGGATGCGGGTCACTTATTATTCGAACTCGTTCAATGATATGCGTCGTGTTGTCGGCCGCGATGTCATTCGAAAGTACGGAGAGTTTGAGCTGGATATACGCCCGATCGCTGTAGCCCGTAATTTCTACGGCAGCGAAAATGCCTTTAAATTCCGGCACGTCATTGAACCCTACGCTACGTACCGTTTCATCAAAGGTATCAATAATTTCAACGGCATCATCCGCTTTGACCACATGGACACGATCACCGACACGAACGAGATCGAGTACGGAGTGATAAACCGCATCTATACGCGCAAATATGCAGAGGCGGTGACGGGTGAAGCGCAGCAGATGCTGCGGGATAGCGGCTCCGGAGAATCGGATACATTATCGGTCCAGCCTTACGAGATCTTTACCCTTGCCGTCCGAGGCAAATATTTCTTTGACGAGACGTTCGGCGGGGCCCTTGTACCGGGACAGCGGAACCAGCTCGCCCCGATGACGGCGCTGAGCTTCTACACCTTTGGCGGCGTGCCTCGCCGCTTTTCGCCGCTTAACATCGATATGACCTACAGGCCGCAGCGGACGATATTTGTCAACGCACGCGCGGACGTGAGCATGCGGGGCGACGCATTGAGAACCGTGTCCGCGACGATCGGGTACGACACCCCGCTTTTCAAGTTTTTCCAGACCTTCTATTACACCCGTGCCATCGACCTGATCCCCTCGCTCAGGCAATACGCGGATCAGAACGGCAAGGAGCCCGGTACGCTTCGCGGCTCGCAATGGAGCCCCTCGGTTT
The DNA here is from genome assembly GCA_035461325.1 of Pyrinomonadaceae bacterium. Taxonomy (GTDB): domain Bacteria; phylum Acidobacteriota; class Blastocatellia; order Pyrinomonadales; family Pyrinomonadaceae; genus OLB17. The sequence goes on along the minus strand of DATHVL010000039.1, from coordinate 3,012 downwards.
TTGTGGGTAACCGCGACAAGGGGCTTTACGGCGGTGCCTCCGTCTTTTTTGACTTCGAGAATCGGCGGGCCACGCGGCTTTCGCCCTTGATCTCGTCGCTATACACGCTCGGCTACACCGGCAATTGCTGCGGCGTGGCGATACAGTACTATACATTCAACGTGGGTGCCCGCAATGAGAACCGCGTCGTGTTCAGCTTTCGCTTGAAGGGTATCGGTAGCTTTGGTACCGAGCAGTTCGGCCAGGGGTTGCGATAGCTCAGTAAGCGAATGCAGAGAACCGCTCAACCGGGGCGTGATCGTCGGTCAGCGGCACCGCATCAGAGGGCGGGACATCGATCTCTGTCGCGAGCATCCGCGGGACATCATTCTCATCAACGGGGCCTGCCGGAGTCTCGGTCTCCTTCCTCGCCACTACTATCAGGTTTTGTATCTCGTCGTTCCCGCGTTCAGGACGAACTTTAAAGACACGCACTTCCGGAAATACCCGCCGATATGTAGCGAGTTCCGCCTGGAGGAAGCCCGACCGGCTGCCCGTGATCGCTGAACCTATATTCAATATCACAACGCCGTTTGGGCGCAGCGTGCGTTCCATGGCTTGTACAGCTTCGACCGTGGTCAGATGAATAGGAACGGTCAATAAGGACCCAAATGCATCAACGAGCACGGCGTCGAACATCTCGGGCGCTGCCGAATTCAGGTAAATGCGGCCGTCCTGGTGAACGATCCGCAGCCGCGGGTCATGGGGCAGATCGAAATATTCCCGCGCAAACTCGGCCATTTGCGGGTCGATCTCAACGACGGTGATCTCAGCGTCGGGATATGTTCTGAGATGCTCGCGAGGGAAAGAGAATCCCGCACCGCCGATCATTAATGCATCTCTGTGGCCGGGCCGAAAATGGCTGACAAGGTGATAAAACTTTGTGTACTCCAGCACCAATTCGTCCCCGCCGTCGAGGAAGGTCGCTGACTGAGCAGAGTAGGGGTCCGTCGATAACACACGGATCGGCCGGCCGGTAGTTCGGTCCTCGGTCTGAAAGATCCGTACGCGAGAATATTCGGTATCGGCATCGATCATTCCCGCAGACGTCCGCAGTTGATAAGCCGTGAATTCATTGCCTGCCATGGCGAGCACGAATAATATCAGCACCCCAAAATTCAGCCGCGAGAAGACGAACGGCGTAAGGAGAACTGACAGCACAAACAGCAGGCCGGCGATCAGGTAGAGCGACCGCACGCTTCCGACCTGAGGGATCATGAAAAACCCCGCAGCAAAGGTGCCGACAATGCTCCCGACCGTGGACAAAGCGTATAGCCGCCCGACCGTGTTTCCCGCGGTATCGATCGATGCGATCCGCAGCTTTGCCGCGTAGGGCAGCACGAACCCCAACGCGGCCGCGGCCGGCGCAAAAAGCAGCAGGGAAGCAGCGACGGCCTTTAGCTCGAGCGGCAGCGGCGAGGCGGCCGTGAAAGCGAGCAAGACATCCTTGGCCAGGATCGTAAGTGCCACCAGGCCTCCCGCTGCGAATATCGCCGCCGCAAGTACCTTTACATCCGGTCGCCGATCGGCCATCCGCCCGCCGATCCAATAACCGAGGCTGAGTGCCGCGAGTATCACGCCGATGAGGCTGGTCCAGATATATGTGGAAGCTCCGATATAAGGCGCGACGATCCGCGAGCCTATGATCTCATAGGCCATCACGAGTGCCCCGCAGGTGAACACCGTGACCTCAAGTATAAGGCCGGGGACCGGCGGCTTCTTTTGCTCTTGCTCCATAAATAACGCCCCGCCATCACTAATGCAATGGCAGGGCGGAATTGTAACCTTTTCCGTATATACGGGCTATCGTGCCGAGGCGGTCTGTTTCTCTCCGGAACCGATGAAAGTAAGCCAGTCAGCTCCGAACGGGGCCGGCCTCTCGGCCCTGATGATCTTAAAGAACTCCTCCTGCAGCCGCCGTGTCATTTCGCCCCGCTTTCCGCTGCCGACCTGTATGCGGTCGACCGATCGGATGGGCGTGATCTCGGCCGCGGTGCCGGTGAAGAAAAGCTCGTCGGCAAGATAAAGTGCAGCCCTTTGCACCGTCGTTTCGATGACCTCGATCCCGAGTTCACGAGCGATCTGGATCACGGAATCGCGAGTGATGCCCGGCAAAATGGACGCTCCAAGCGGCGGCGTTATAAGCTTGCCGTTGTTGACCATAAAGAGGTTCTCGCCCGAGCCCTCTGATACATATCCGCGGTCGTCGAGAGCAATGCCCTCGCTAAAACCGCCAAGAATGGCCTCCATCTTGATAAGCTGCGAATTCATATAATTCGCACCGGCCTTTGCCATCGCGGGCATCGAGTTGGAGGTGATGCGGGACCAGCTGGAAACGCACACGTCGATTCCGTTCTCGAGAGCCTCTTCTCCAAGATACTTGCCCCATTCCCACACGGCGATATAGACATCAACCGGGTTGGGGAAGGGGTTCACGCCGAAGGATGGATTTGCCTCATCGAGGCCGCGAATGACCACCGGGCGGATATAACACTCTTCAAGCCCGCTTTCCGCGATCAGGTTAACGGTGGCGTCACAAATGGTCTGGCGATCGAACGAAAAATCCATCCGATAGATCTTTGCCGAATTCAGAAGCCTTTGAATGTGTTCGGTCAAACGAAATACCGCGGAGTCCTTCTCGGTCTTGTAGCAGCGGATCCCTTCAAAAACACTGGAGCCGTAATGAACGACGTGCGACATTATGTGAATTCGGGCGTCGTCCCATTTCACCAGTTCGCCGTTCTTCCAAACTTTTTCTGAGACCTTTTTCGTTGCTACGTCTTTAACCATTTCTTATAAAATACTCCTTTTAGATGATCATGAAATTTCGCGTGGCGGATTAAATGCCTGCTATAAGCTGTAGGGTACTAGAAGGGTTCGCGAACGAACTGCAAACATTAGGATAATATATGACGCCGTGTGCCGCAAGCATTACCACTGCTTATAAAGGCATAATGCACAGCTAATCATAGA
>DATHVL010000038.1:0-3471 GCA_035461325.1 Pyrinomonadaceae bacterium | reverse complement strand
AACGAACTGGGCCTTTGTCTGCATCTCCTTGATATCGCGGCACCCTGTGTAACCCATACCTGCCTTGAGTCCGCCGACTAGTTGGGTCACCATATCCGCGACAGATCCTTTGTACGCCACCCGGCCCTCGATGCCCTCGGGGACGAATTTTGAATCGGCGGTAGTGCCCTCCTGTGCATAGCGGTCGCTCGATCCCTTTTTCATCGCCCCGATCGAGCCCATTCCGCGGTAGGTCTTGAAGTTTCTGCCCTGGAAGAGGATCACCTCGCCCGGTGCCTCCTCGGTTCCGGCGAAGAGCGACCCGATCATCACGCAGTCCGCACCTGCCGCGATCGCCTTCGCAACGTCGCCAGAAAACTTAACGCCACCGTCGGCGATTACCGGAACCCCCGCGTCGCGTGCAATTCCGACCGTTTCGAGAATCGCCATGATCTGGGGCACTCCGGCACCGGTGACCACCCGTGTCGTACAGATCGAGCCCGGCCCGATGCCCACCTTTACAGCGTCAACTCCGGCCGAGATCAGTTCGCGTGCGGCCTCTGCGGTTGCAACGTTTCCGGCGATCAGCTCAAGCTCGGGCGACCTTGCCTTGAGTTTCTTCACCGCCTCCAGAACCCGCGAGCTGTGGCCATGAGCAGTGTCTATCACTATCGCGTCGGCCCTCGCATCGATCAGGGCCTGTGCCCGCTCCATAAAATCGCCGGTGGCGCCGATGGCCGCCGCACATCTGAGCCGGCCGAGTTCGTCCTTTGCAGCGTGCGGATACCTGATCGCTTTCTGGATATCTTTGACCGTGATAAGCCCCTTAAGGTGCCCGTCGTCGTCCACGACCAACAGCTTCTCGATGCGATGTTTCTGAAGCTTCACCTTAGCTTCGTCGAGCGTCGTCCCCACCGGCACGGTTACAAGCGGCTGCGGCGTCATCACTTCAGAGACGGGAATGTTGAAACGCGTCTCAAATCGCAGATCGCGGTTGGTGATGATGCCGACGAGCAGCCCTTCCGAATCGATCACCGGAACACCGCTGATCTTGTATCGCTCCATTATGTTGAGCGCCTGCGAGACGATCGCCGACTGATCGATAGTGACGGGATCGACGATCATCCCGGATTCGCTGCGTTTGACCTTATCCACCTCTTCGGCCTGTTCCTCGACGGAGTAGTTCTTGTGGATCACGCCGATGCCGCCCTGCTGTGCGAGCGCTATCGCAAGGCCGGCCTCGGTCACCGTGTCCATTGCCGAAGAACACAGCGGAATGTTGAGGTTAATACCGCGCGAAAAGCGCGTCCTGGTATCGACCTCGCCGGGCAGCACCTCGGAATATGCCGGCACCAGTAATACATCGTCAAAGGTCAGCCCCTCTCTTATCTCATCGATCTGCATATATAAGTCCAGTCTTCCGACAGGCGCCGGAATAGTATTTACAAAAAAACCCGCAGCTTAAACTCTGCAGGCGCCTTAGGTCGCATTATCAATCTCGTCTCGCTCGCGTGCTCTTCTAGCCATTATTCAGGCGTCGCACGCGGCGTCGGGTTCGTATTCCCGACGACTATTACACGCCGCGTCGGGAGCGTTTCCGGGGTTCGAGCCGGGGTCGCGGTTCGCCGCGGGGTCGAAGCGGGCGTTGGGGTCGTACGAGCCGGGGTCGCCGCGGCGGTTGTCGGGGTGGGGCGTGGCGCGACCGTCGCTGCCGGTTCGGCTGCCGCCGTCGGATCGGCCGATGCAAGCGGAGCCTCCGCGTTCACGTCACCTGCCTGCCAGATCGCCGCCGCGTTATCTTTTGTGATCTCGAACGTTATGATATTCCCGCGCTCCGGAGCTCCCGGTGGAGTGATCTCCTTGCCGTTGAGTTGCAGCCCGACCATGCCTGCAAACCCGCGGTAATAGCTCAGCTTCACGCTTTCCTTGGCGGTAAAATCGCGCGTCTCTCCGCCTTTTACAACTTCGGTTCTCGTCGTCCCGTCAACCACCGATGTCAGCGATATGTTTTCTTTCGCCGCTGTAAACGCGATATTTAGTTCGCTGAAGTCGGGCACGGCACCGTCGTTCGCAGTTTCCTCCGCATTCGTACTCGCGTTCATATTAGAGTTCGCCGGCGTGGTGTTCGCCTGCGGCGTGTCGGGCTGGTTTTGAAGATAATTGACGATAAACAGCACTCCGCCCGTCATCAATGCCAGGATGATCCCTGCAAAGATGATCGTTGGGATCATCGAGCCCGAACGGTCATCGGTAAGCACCTCCGGACGATATGCTTTGTTGATTCCTTCCGACGCCCGTCCCTCGGTCTCGGCCACGATCTTGGAATAATCCTGCAGGGCCTCATTCTCATCAACGCCGATGAAGCGGGCATACGATTTAACGAACCCCTTATTAAATATGCCGCCCGGCAGCGGCTTATAGTCATCGTTCTCGATCGACTCAAGGTAGAGCGAGGAGATACGCGTCTGTTCCGCGACCTCGCTCAATGATATACCCCGCTCCTCGCGAGCCTGTCGCAATTTTTCTCCGAGAGTCATTGACATGTTTACTTGATTTACCGCCGCCGAGACAGGTCCTGACCGCAAAGTCTGTAAACTTGAAATATAGCGTTCGCGGTCCAAAAATGTCAATTCTGTGCCTTTTCTTTATTCAACGGCTATGGCTTGATTATTCGCCGCAACGCGTGATACGTTTAGGAATCGTTCAGCTCTCAGATCTCAGAAATCCGGGAAAAATAAGTGAGGAACTGCTAATGAGTTTAGAAGCTCTGGGGATGGTGGAAACCAAAGGATTTGTCGGCGCCGTTGAGGCCGCCGATGCCATGGTCAAGGCCGCAAATGTCCAGTTGGTCGGCAAGGAATACATCGGTGCCGGCTACGTGACCATTTTTGTCCGCGGCGACGTCGGCGCGGTCAAGGCCGCGACCGACGCCGGTGCGGCTGCAGCTCGCCGTGTGGGTGAGTTGATCAGCGTCCACGTCATCCCGCGTCCGCATAATGAGGTCGAACGCGTGCTTCCCAAAGGCGGCAATATCGGCCACAGCCCGGATGAACGCTCATTGGGCGGCGGAGGCGGAAAGCAATTGGGTTCCGGAGCCGCGAGCACGGCTACTTCCGAAAACGATCGGAACAAGACGAAGACCAAATAGTATCTGCCCGTTTCTAACGGGCGCAGCCCTCAGGCTGACAGGGGCGGGAACCGATGGGTGAAAGCGACACGGTTGCACAACAGGAAGCACAAAATGCTGTTGAGGCAGCGGCCCGGGCGTTTCGAGCCGTTTCACAATACGATCAAGCCAAAATAGATTCGATCTGCGAGGCCATGGCCGGTGCTGCCCTCGATGATGCGGCACGCCTTGGAACCCTCGCGCACGAAGAGACCGGTTTCGGCAACCCCGAAGACAAGCGCGAGAAGAACCGGTTCGCTGCCGAAGACGTTTGGAACCACTTCCGGCCGATGAAGACGGTTGGCATCCTGAACGACAACGGCCCC
>DATHVL010000037.1:0-9173 GCA_035461325.1 Pyrinomonadaceae bacterium | reverse complement strand
CTCAGGACGCTATTGAAAAGCTCATAAATATAAGAGAAAAGGCGGGTTATTTAAAATCAAACGCCCGCTGTCAGGCCTGCGGTTACCTTCACGATACGGGCATCACCTGCGACCTCGACGTCGAATATCCGAAGGCCGTCGGCGGCAACGGTGCTAAACTTTCATTCACCCGCGAAGAGTTGATCGAGCTTTTGAGCCAAGCGGCGAATTTAGGGTAAACTAGACCGACTTTCAGAATTTCCAAAAGCATATTCAGGAGCACAATTAAATGCAGGAAGCGCTAGGAATGGTCGAGACCAAGGGTCTCGTTGCGATGATAGAGGCCGCAGATGCGATGGTAAAGGCCGCCAACGTCCAGCTCGTCGGATATGAAAAGATCGGGGCCGGATTCGTCACCGCGATCGTCCGCGGCGATGTTGCCGCCGTCAAAGCCGCGACCGATGCCGGTGCGGCCGCCGCACGCCGTGTCGGCGAACTCGTCAGCGTCCACGTCATCCCGCGTCCGCACGCCAGCGTCGATGAGGCTCTGCCCGTAGTATTGAAATAGTGGGAAGTGGCCGGTGGCCAGCTTGTCTGACGCTGATCACTGACCACTGACCACCCGCCACTTTACAATGATCATCGGACGCATACTCGGCACCGTCGTCTCTACTCAAAAAGACGAACGGCTCCACGGAAAGAAGCTGCTCATCGTCAAGCCGATCAATCTCGACGGCACTGACCAGAGCGGCTATGTTGTTGCCGTCGACACCGTGGGCGCGGGCTATCACGAAAGGGTGATCGTCGTCGGCGGTTCATCTGCCCGGATGGCTGAGGGCAATAAGGATTGCCCGGTCGACTCGGCCATAATCGGTGTCATCGACACGATCGACCTTGCATCGGAGGAAGGCCGTGTAATTGTTGCGGCCTAAGAGGGATGCTCCCAGGAATCAAGCAAACAAATGCCCTAGTTGTTATTCGCGTCTTGCTTGCCGCGGTGATGTTTATTCACGGGGCTGCAAGGATATCGAACGGCACGGTCGGCGGATTCGGTGAATTTCTCACCTCGCAGGGGCTTCCCGTCGGCTTTTATATTGCCTGGGGAATAACGCTTTTTGAGATCATCGGCGGGGTCTTTCTCGCCATCGGGTTTTACACGTGGGTCGTCGCTCTAATTTTCGTATTGCAGCTTTTGGTCGGGATCTACCTGATCCATTGGAATGAAGGATGGTTTGTGGTCGGTGCCGGACGAAACGGGATGGAATTAAGTGTAGTCCTGATCGTTTCATTGATCGCCGTTGCATACGCGGCCTACAAAAAGCCTGAGCGATCATTTAGGTCTCGGCGTTAGAATGCAGATAGCACGCGTTATCGGAACTGTTGTTTCGACCGTCAAGAATGAAACGCTTGACGGGCGAAAGTTCCTGATCGTTCAAACCCTCGATGCAGACCTGCGAGCGAAGGGGAACCCGATGATCGCGCTGGATGCGGTAGGTGCCGGAGAGGGCGAATTGGTCTTCTGGTGCCGTGGGAAAGAAGCATCGTTCCCATTCAGGCGGGACAGCACGCCCACCGACTGCACTATCGTCGGCATAATCGATTCGGATTCTCATGTATTAAATCGCCGTCAGCGCGAAAAATAATGCTCATAGCAAGGGTCATTGGCAACGTCGTCGCAACGCAAAAGAACCAGCGTTACGAGGGGGCGCGGATAATGCTCTGCCGCCAGATCACGCCCGAGGGCGAGGATATGGATTACACCTGTCTTGCCCTTGACGCGGTCGATTCGGGTGAGGGCGATATCGTCGTAATTGCACAAGAGGGTTGGTCAGCCTCAACGGCCGCAACCGGCAGCCCGGGTGCGGCGATAGATTCCGCTATCGTCGGCGTCGTGGACTATGTCGATCTACTATAGTTACTTCGAGTGGAAAACCTCACATCTTCACAGCTAGCCGACAAGCTCACAAAACTGCTCGACGCGGAAACGCGATCGGTAGATCTTGCCGCGATCTTCGCCAGCCTTGAAAAAATAAATCACCGATTGGATAAGCTCGAGTCGGCACAAGAGCCGCAGGTACCGCCAACCCCCGTTCATTCCTCACAGGACCGCTTTTCCATCGCCGAAGCTATAGTCGATCAACTCTTTGCCGGGAATGGCGCAGAAAAGGCCTGTGCATTCGAACCGAATGACAGGCCTTGTGATCACTGCTCGATGTGCAGTTCGCGCGGCTTCTAAACCAAACCTAGTTTGAATTGCCGGCACTGTTGCCGGCGGGTGGCGCTGGCGGTGACGGTGGAGCGGCCGGCGGCGGCTGGCGGCGCATTGAATTCGGATCGCCGATGTCGGGAACCGTTTCCGCTCCGGGCTGTGCCTCGAAATAAGGCTCCTCACTAAAGCCCAGTAGCCCGGCGGTTAGCACGGCGGGGAAAGAATTTCGAGTCGTGTTGTAATCGTTAACGGCCTTTGAATAGTCCTGACGAGCAATATTGATCCGGTTTTCTGTACCGGCAAGCTCATCCTGAACTTTCATAAACGCGTCGGTCGACCGCAGGACCGGATATTGCTCCTGCAACATCAGCAGCCGCCCGACGGTCCCGCCAAAGCTGTTGTTCGCCTCGATGACCGCCTGCTTTTGCTCCGGCGATTTATCGCCCGCGTCACCCTCCGGAGCGGCACCCTGAGCGTTAAGCAGACGCGACCGGGCCTCGGCGATCTGGCCGAAGACTTCTTGTTCGCCGATGTTGGCCATCTGCGCGGCTTTGACCAAATTTGGTACGAGGTCGGCGCGGCGCTGCATAGAGCTCTCGACATCAGACCACTTGTTACGAACCTGCTGTTGTTTGGCGGTAAGTTCGTTATAGCTGCAGCCGCTAAGGCCCACTGCCGCAAATATCGCTATCGCGAATAAGAATGTCCTTTTCATCATTTTCTCCCTGTTCCCAGCCGTTATTCGACCGGCGATTCACCGCCCGCATCGACGGCATCAATAACCCTTTCGATCTGCTCCATATATTCGCCGAACAATTGGTTTGCCGCGGTCTCATCCAACGGCGCGGCAAGATTATCTTCGCGAATGTTAAATATCTTTTCAAACGGCAGGCCGTCAAGTCCCAAGTGGCCGACGGCTAGTGCGACGATCTCGTGTTTGGTGTTCGGCGGCGTCACGCCGTTCATCAAGAGCACCGCGCGCATTAGCGCGGCGAAACTCGTCATGCTCTCGGCCATTAAAGTTACAAGGCCCTCCACCGAGGCTGATGCAGGAATATACTGTCTCCTAAGCAGTAGCAGTTTGCTGCGTAGCTCATACTCGATCTGGTGCCGCAAAAAGCGGTCCGAGATCTTCAGCCCCTCGAGTACGTCGCGGCCGTAGAGTACTTTATGCGCAACCTCCATCTGGTGGAACTCTATAGGGAAAACGTCGGCGGCGTTCTGTATCTCAGATGCAGTGAAATAGACCGGGACCGGGTGGCCCAGTTTGTGCCATTCACGAACGGATGCATGAGCCTCTCGGAGGTCCTTAGGTGTGATCCGCTCGAGGGCGATCATAATGTTGTAGTCGGAATGCTTTGGGATAAAATCGCCCGCCGCGGCAGAACCGTACAAAACAACGGATATCAGGTTGCGGCCGTGCGTAGAGCGTAGGTCGTCAATGAACGCTTCGATCTGTTGCTGTATCATCCCTGTTTTCCTTTATGAAGTTTACCAGCCGCCGCCGGCACCGCCGCCTCCGAAATCACCGCCGCCGCCAAAGCCGCCCCAACTGCTGCCTCCCCCGCCTCCGCCGCCCCAACTGCTGCCGCTGCTGGAACCGGAGTTTGCGATGGCCGCGCCGATTATCCACGGAAGTGCACCACCCCCGCCTCCAAAGCCTCCGCCGCCCCAGCGGTCCTGGTCATCTTTACCCTTCCTGCCGCCGCGGCTCGCAGAAATTATCGAGATCAACACGATGAGCACGATCACCCAACAACATATGCTCTCGAGCCGGCCGGAGACCCCGGTTGTGGCGCCGTCCGCGTCCGTGGGCGGAGGGGAGCCGGCTCCTGAAAGTTTATACTCGATTGCAGCTATATAGGCTTCTATAGTGTCCTCGATGCCTTTTGAATAGTTGCCCTTCCGAAATTCGGGAACGAGGAATTGCCGCTGAAGACTTCCCGCGACACCATCGGGCAATTCGTCCTCTAGGTCGCGGCTTATCTGCGTAAAATACTTGCGGTCTTCGACGGCTACGAACAGAAGCGCACTCGGGTTGTCGTCAGCTTGCGAACCAATACCCCAGCCTCTTGCTACCGCCAGAGAATAGTCAAATATTTCGCGATTTCCCGTAGTGTTGACCACCACCACGGCGATCTCGACCCCGGTTGAATCTTTGAACGCCCGGAGTCTGGATTCCAGTCTGGTTTTCGACGCTTCGTCGATCATCCCGGCATAGTCGTTTACGTGCCCCGTGGGTGCGGGTAGCGGCGATGTGTCGAGCGAAAAAGCGGGTTCCTGTCCCGATGCGTTGAATGCGAAAAAAACCGCGAGGGCTAATGCGGCAAGTATCCGGGCAGAGATAGAATAAAGGTCGAACGCCATTAAGAAATCGTTTAAGTATCGCGATTATAATAGATTAACGACCCGCTGGCTAGATATGTTCAACGGAAACGATCTCTGCCCGAAATATGCGCATCGCCCGCCGCACGACCGGGTGAGCGTTCGCAAAGGCCCGCATCTCTTCCGGGCCGGCCTCAGGAGGCAGAACAGGCATCTCGCCCGTTTCATTTTCATTAGCTGAAAGTTCCGGCATATAGCGAGAAAGATCTCGGGCAGGCGCAGCCGCAGCACCGGATGCGCTCGAAGTCACAGTTGCCGCTACGGTCTCTGCCCCGAGAAGTTGTGTGCGGAGGTCGCTGATATTTGAGAACGGCAGCAGGTCGTCGCCGGAAAGCGCGAGTTTGAGTTCATATGCCGGGTCGAGCCACTTGTCTTCGATATGCTCGAGCTGTTCGGAGGTGAGCGGCGGAAGCTTTGCGACCGGCACTTCCCGAGGTTCAAAAATCGGGGTCGGCTCATCGATTTCCGCGATGTCATGAGTGTCCACCGACTCCGAAGGTACGTCGTCGTAGGACCGCGATTCCCAAGGCGGCTCTTCAAGCGGTTTCTCGGGAGCCGTTACGGGCTTAGGAGATTTTAGAGTTTTTTTTTCCGGCTCAGCCGCGGCCGCCGCGGCTCTTTCTTGTGCGGGAGCGGGTATGGCGGCATTCTCAAATGCTTTGAGCCGTTCGAGAATATCTTCGATAGACGATAGCCGACGCATCTCGATCAACTTGATCAAACCGAGTTCCAGAGCAAGCCGGGCATTGGTCGCATCCTTAAGCCCGGATTCGGTCTGGGCGATCGAGTTGAAAAACCGAATCAGGTCCGATCCGGTGAAAGGCTCGGCGAAACCCTTTAGTTGTGCGCCGTCGAATGCCGAGCTTTCGAGCAGGTTGTGGTTTTCTCCGGCCACTTTTGTCACCGTCAGGTCGCGAATCAACGCCATCAGATCACGACAAAATGTACGAAGATCCTGGCCGCGGGCGATAAGTTCATCCACAACCTCAAGTGCCCCTTGCGGGTCATTGTCGCTAACGGCGTTAATCGTGCGGGAGAGCATCTCCGACCCGGCCATTCCAAGCGCAGCGGCAACGTCCTCGACCTAAATTGCACCGCCGGTAAAGCTTATAACCTGATCGAAATTTGACTGGGCATCGCGCATGGAGCCTTCGCCCGAGCGGGCGATCTCGCGAAGAGCCTCGTCACCGATCTCGACCTTCTCGGCCTCGGCGATCATCTTGAGCCGGTCGTAGATCTTTTGCCGAGCTATGGTTCGGAATAGAAACTCCTGACAGCGTGAGCGAATGGTCTCCGGAACTTTCTGAAGCTCGGTGGTCGCCATTATAAAGACCACGTTCGGCGGAGGTTCCTCAAGAGTTTTAAGCAATGCGTTGAATGAGTGTCCCGAAAGCTGGTGGACCTCGTCGATGATGAAAACCTTGAAGCGGTCGCGAGCCGGAGAGATGTTGATCCCTTCGAGGATAATGTCACGGATCTCTTCGACCTTTGTGTGGGAGGCGGCGTCGAACTCAAGCACATCGATCGAGCGGCTCTGCGAGATCTCCAGGCATGATGGGCACACATCCTCGCCGTTCCCAAAACACGGAGTCGGGGTCGGGGAATCAGCTTTGTGACAATTGACCGCTTTCGCAAGCAGCCGGGCGGTCGTCGTTTTACCTACGCCGCGTGCGCCCGAGAAAAGATAGGCATGGTGTAGCCTGTCATGCGCGATCGCATTGCGCAGCGTCTGCGTTATGTGTTCCTGGCCGGTTACCTCCTCAAAGGACTGCGGCCGCCACTTGCGTGCGATCACCTGATATGACATCGAATCTCGTTAAGGAATAAAGAAAATGGAAAATTGATAAGGGACATTTTACACTGTCCGCCACCAACTTTCCATTCGTAAACTAATGGCTCCAGACCTAGCCGCAACACAGGCTGAAATTGCTACCGTTGCTCGATTCCTCGCCTAGCGGAGTTCACAACTCAAACCTTGTGCGGAGCCTGGAGCCAAACTAAAGGATAAAGGATAAAGGCGAAAGGATAAAGGCACGCACGGCAGATTCTAGCGTTTTGATTTAACTTTTTTGGCGATGGTCACAAATATTGCAGTTAGCTCTTTCGTCTCGGCGCGTAGCGGGGCGAGGTTGCGGCTTTCGAACACCGCGATCTCGTCCAACAACTCCAACCAGTAGCTGGTTTCTTCGAGTTCCTGAAGTGCTCCCTCGATCTTGCTCACAAAATCAGCGTTTGATTTGGCGTGCTGAGCCTCGCGGTATTGTGCCCCGACGGATGTTCCTGATCGCAGTATCTGTTGACCGATAACCTGAGCTTCGGTTGTGCGTGGCTAGCTCCCGTAGAGTCTTATTACTCGGACGGCAAACTGCTTGGTTCTTAATTTCAGATCTTCGGACATTTAGGCATAAAGAAGACGAAAGGAAAGAGTGGGCTCTTTCGCCTTTATCCTTTATCCTTTCGCCTTTGAAATATGGCGGAAAGGGTGGGATTCGAACCCACGGTACCCTTTTGAGGTACACAGCATTTCCAGTGCTGCCAGTTCAACCACTCCTGCACCTTTCCGCGAACTGTTATTGTTTATGGCTGGTTAGTCAGATCCGTTGCCTCCGTCTCCTGCATCGCCGTCACCTGCGTTTTCTATCACTTCGGCCGAAGCGGATGCGGCCGGTGAGGCGACGTCATCCGTTAGCCAAGGATACAGGAATCCGGCAAAGATCGCTCCTGCGATCGGGGCTACCCAGAACATCCAAAGCTCTGTGATCGCCCAGCTTCCGCCGTTCAAAGCAACTATCAGCGCCGGCCCGGTACTTCTTGCGGGGTTGACCGAAGTATTTGTCACCGGGATCGAGATCAAGTGGATAAGTGTCAAAGCTAGTCCGATGGCGATCGGGGCAAAGCCCTTTGGAGCCAAGCGGTGCGTCGAACCCAAGATGACGATAAGGAAAAAGAAGGTCATCACTATCTCGGTGACGAAGGCTGAAAGGGCGGTATAACCTCCCGGTGATCCGGGCGAATCTACACCATAGCCGTTTGATGCCAACCCGTCGGCCACTGAAAATCCGACCTTGCCGGACGCGATCAAATAAAGGATCCCGGCACCCGCGATCGCACCCAAGACCTGAGCGACTATGTAGGGAAGCAGCTCGTTCGCCGGAAAGCGTTTCCCGGCCCAGAGGCCCAGCGATACCGCAGGGTTAAAGTGCCCGCCCGAGATGTGGCCGAGGGCATAAACCCCCGTAAGGACCGTCAGGCCGAATGCCAGCGAAACGCCGGCGAAACCGATCCCGAGGTTGGGGTATGCAGTTGCAAGCACGGCACTACCGCATCCTCCCAGAACGAGCCACAGCGTGCCAAGGAACTCTGCCGTTAACCTTTTGCTCAAAGGCATAGAGAATATCCTCCTGATTTACTGTCGAACAGCGGGTGAGACGTAACGATTTAAATTCTCAAAGAGCTAAATCTTTGCGATCTAGCACTTACGACTTTCGGATCTCAAAATCCAAAATCAAAAAAGCTAAGATCCGAATGGCGGAGAGGGTGGGATTCGAACCCACGGTACCCGTTAAGGCACAGCAATTTTCGAGACTGCCCGATTCAACCACTCTCGCACCTCTCCGCGCGAACCATTAATAATAAAGGTTTCACGGCGGGAATATCAAGCCGCCTTCCCATTCAAATACAAATCGCGGAGCCCGCGCGTGGCGAACCCCGCGAATTCGTCTTATTAATGTGTCACCGTTCTATCGCCATGTTATTGTCGGACGTAAAGTCCTCGTTGGCGACATCCGCATTCACTACTATTTGACGGCTCGACGGCGTGAAGGAGAAGCGTTTGCCATCCGAAACCGTCAGCGTGTAGGTCTGCCCGGTTGGGACACCGACAAAACGATACGTGCCAAAGTGGCCGGTCTGTGCCGTCAGATTAACCCCCGGTCCCTGCAGGGTAACGATCGCGTTCGAGATCATACGGCCTGCGGGCGTGAGCAGCCTTCCGGAAACCATCGCGAATGAAACACCGGCGCTCGTTTCAACCGACCCTTTTTCACAAGCCCCGTCCGCCGGTCGTGGGAAGCCCCGTTGGTCCGTAGTCACCGTTGTACCGCAGTCATTCGTGCCGGAGGGGATCGCATTGATCAGTGGACTGCCCGCCTGCGGCAGATGAGTGTGTGTGGAACCACCGTTGTAAGCCAGCGGACCAAGCAGCGGCGGGCCGGTCGAATTGTTCGTCGTTGTACCTGTGATGGTCGCGCCGGCGAGACTTTCGATGTGATTATAGTCTTGGGAATTCACCGTGCCCAGAATATCCGGTCCCGTTCCGCCGGTCCCAACGCTGTTGTCGGCAACGGCCGAATTTTTTAGATTCACGCTTCCGGCGGTCGACCGAAAAATTCCACCGCCGCCCTCAGCACCCGTGTTGTCTGCGTTCGCAGTGTTATTCGCGACCGTTGCGAAATTCAGATTAAGCGTCACTGATCCGCTTGCTGCCGGCTGTTCTACGGCTATACCGCCTCCGTTCTGTCCTGCGGTATTTCCACTAACGGTGGAATTGACAATGTTTATAACGTTAGCGGCACCTGAGGTCGCCCCCGAATTGGAAGCA
>DATHVL010000036.1:0-3297 GCA_035461325.1 Pyrinomonadaceae bacterium | reverse complement strand
AAGAAAAAGGCCCCCGCAGATCCCTAAAGATCGCGGCGGCCTTTTTTTTGTTGCTGGTCTGTGGTGGTCGTTCTAAACGCCCCGACCGCGTACTAATTGCAGTACAAGTACTATAACTGCAATAACCAACAGTATATGTATCAGGTTTCCAACAGCGGCACCTGCAAATCCAAATCCCAGTGCCCAAAGCACGAGCAAAATGATCAAAATCGTCCAAAGCATAAGTTTCCTCCTTAAGGTTAAGCCAACATCAACGTTATAAACGTGAGAGTTTACACCATCTTCGCCCGTGCCTGTTTAGCTCGAGCGGCACCGATCTGCGTCTTCACATCCTTTTCCTCTTCAGGCGGCGGAAGCACTGCCGGCATGCCCATTGAATCGATCCAGAGTTCGCGACTCCATCCGGTTGTGTGGAAGTAGTGCTCCTTCTCTTCTTCCATGACCTCTTCATGGGCTTCTTTCAAAACCTTTGCCGTATCACCGGTCTCCTTTTTCGAGAGTTCCCCGATAAGTTCCCAGTTCGCGTGATCTTTGCTCTCGGCAAGCATAACACATTCCGTTGCTACGAGTTCGGCATTTTTCGCGTCCGCGGATGTCTTGGCCATTCCCATAGCCTGGACCAGCGATTCGCCTATGTGCCGGACCACCTGACGCCCCGGCGTGTCCTTCATTTTGTCCATGCCGAGTTCTTCAAATACCCCTTCCAGGATCTGAACATGATTCTCTGTCTGTTCTAGATACTCTTCCCATTCCTTCTTAAGGTCTTCATTGACGGCACAGGTGATTGCAGTCTTATAGATCTGCACACCGCCGATTTCGGTCTCCAGAGCTTGATATAACAGCTCTTTCCGTTGTTCGTTCTTCATTCCTTTTCCTCCCTGCTCGGTCTTGTACGGCTTTCGTACGCAATTCTCTTTAGGCAGTAAGAAGGTGCAAAGCCCGTGCCAGTACCCTCCGAAACGGTAACTTCAACGATTTACTATGAATTCCGGCACCTTTTTGGTATCCTGCCGTGGACGAACGGCGCGAATTCATCCACATCTTTACAAATATGTTTAGTGATAATTTCAGACGCGGCGAAAACAATGGAAAGGGCAAGGCCGGTTCGAAAACGGCCGCAAAGCTCGCGGATATCGGCTGGAAGGCGTTTCAGGCCGTAAACACGGCTTTGCCGGAGGGCAAGTCGATCCAACCGGAATGGGCTGCCGAACCACTGCTAAAGTCCTATGAACGTACATCGCCTCCGCTAGGCTTTCCACGCCAGACCGACAGCCTTTGCCCGGCGTGCGTCAAAAGCGTTCGCAACGGCGTTATCGCCGGGGACATCCCGCTGAACATCCTTATGGACGCCCATCCCGGCGAGATAAAAGCGGAGATCGTCGAGGAGAACGGCCGGGTGATAATGCGTAAAACCTGTCCGACGCACGGTGAGTTCGAGGATGTCCTCGCGACCGACGCCGACTTTCTGCGCAGGATCGAGGGCCTATTCTTCGGACGCGATTTTAAGGCCGCAGAAGATTCCCATGTGCATCACCACGGTACGAGCGATATAAAATTCGGCCGAGGGGCGGTGCTCACGGTGGATCTCACCAACCGCTGCAACATGATGTGTAATCCGTGCTTCATGGACGCAAATCAAGTCGGCTACGTCCACGAGCCGACATTTGACGACACGAAGGCGATTCTCGACCGCGCGGTCTCATTTAAACCGAAACGCCAGATCATCATCCTTTTCTCCGGCGGCGAGCCGACGCTTTCCCCGTACTTTCTTGATGCAGTCGCGTATGCC
The DNA here is from genome assembly GCA_035461325.1 of Pyrinomonadaceae bacterium. Lineage (GTDB taxonomy): Bacteria > Acidobacteriota > Blastocatellia > Pyrinomonadales > Pyrinomonadaceae > OLB17. Next base: position 1,508 of record DATHVL010000036.1, on the reverse strand, counting down.
AAGAAGGTCGGCTTTTACCGTATCCTGGCCGCGACCAACGGTATCCGCTACGCCGAGGACATCGAGTTCTGTAAAGCCGCAAAGGCCGCCGGCCAGCACGGGGTCTATCTGCAGTTTGACGGGACCAACGAAGAGGACAACAAACACCGCGGCGTCGGTAATCTCTTCGACGTAAAGCTCAAAGCGATCGAAAATCTCGCCTCCGTCGGCATCAAGGTCACGCTCGTGACTACGATCGTCAATTCCTGGAACAACGACGGGATCGGCAGCATTGTGAAATTTGCCGCCGAGAACATCGACAAGGTACAGACAATCGCATTCCAGCCGGTTTCATTCACCGGCCGCGACGAAGATATCTCCGATCAAGACAGGATAAAGCAGCGATATACGCTCGCCGGTATGACGCACGACCTGAAAGATCAGCTCGGCGGCGTGCTCGAACCGCTCCGCGACTGGTTCCCGCTCTCATCATATTCGGCGTTCACGTCGGTGATGGATATGCTGCAGGGAGCGGATGCCCCCTGGGGTTGGTCATCGTGCAATTGTCACCCGAACTGCGGCATCTTCACCCTTATCGTCGTTAATAAAAAGACGAACGAAATGCGTTCGCTCTTTGAGTTCTTCAACTACGAGCGGTTCATGCAGGACGTCGCCACCATCACCGACACCGCCCGCGGTAAAAAGCTCACTATGGCGCAACTCGCGATGGCTATCATGCGGAACTACGACGCCGCTCGGGCGCCGGAGGGCTTTCCGATCTCGCAGATCATCAACCTTTTCAAGCCGTCATCGACCTCGTCGAACAGCGACCGAAACGACCGGATGCAGGCCGAAAAGAAAGAAGAGGACGTGTGGCGTGTGCTCTGCGTTGAGGGCATGTGGTTCCAGGACCTCTTTACATATGACTTCCGCCGCACCGAGATGTGCGTCATCCCTTATGGAACCCAGGAGGGCGAGATCAGTTTTTGCGCATATAACACCGGTGTCGGCTGGCGGCAGATCATCGAGGAGATGCACAAGACCGCCTCGCTTTCTGAGTGGTACAAGGACCACGGCCGGCATGCCGTTTATGCCAAGGGCAAGGAAGTTCCGGGCATCGGCAAGACGCGTTCGATCTCGCTGCCGGTTATCGCAAAGGTTCTCGAAGAAGATATCGAACACCCGGTCGCGACGCCGTATCTCGTCGATACGGTTTAATCCACCCCGAGAGGAATTATGGATCTCATGGCCTCGATAAGCTTGTCGAGGCCTCTTTCTGTACCCAAGTTGCCGTCGATGTGAACCCGCAAAGCCCGCCGCCCGCGTTCGAGCAGCACGTTCAAATCGCCGAGCGCCTGTGCATCCTTCAGCAAACCGAAGGTAAATTCCTCGCCGGGCACCGGAACATCCGTCTCGTCATCCGCCGTTATCTGCAGAAAAACCCCCGTGTTCGGCCCGCCCTTGTAAGCCTGTCCGGTCGAGTGCAGAAACCGAGGCCCGAATCCAAGGCACGTCGCCGCGAGCCGCTT
>DATHVL010000035.1:0-4839 GCA_035461325.1 Pyrinomonadaceae bacterium | reverse complement strand
TATTGGTCAGCGTTATATCGCCCTCACTTGTGATGTGAGCCCGGACGAGGCCGCCTCGGACGTTCGAAACTATGAGGTTTCCGATCAGTGTTTCAATATCGACGCTCGAGGAATAGGGGACCCAGACATTGAAATTGACATTGCCGACATCTGCACGGCCCTGATTCTCCTTAACCAAATTAATGTAGATGGTGCCGCTGATCAACTGCGGATTAAGGGCGGCGGCCGGGGCCTCTAGATAAGCTTCGACGCGAACCTCTTGTCGGTCCCAGCCCTCGACCGTCACCGTGCCCGAGCGGTTCGTGAGTTGCAGTCGTACATTGTTGCCTGCGGGAAAAGTCTTGGAGAAGCGCTTTTGGGCAAACGCGGTGCCCGCGCCGGCAAAAAGAACGGCGGAGAGGCCGAACGCGAGAAGCGCCGACAACGAGCCGGCTCTAAAAGCTACTGCCGGAGATCTGAGAAAACGGGGCATTAATACTAAAGTTCGGAAAATTGCCGCAGCAAGTTCATCTTTTCGTTGAGTGCCGCATCGAGCATCTCGCCCGAGAGATCATCGTTCGGGTCGTTTTCGAGCGTGACGCTATACTCATGCACAGCACGGTCGATCTCCGCCAAGTTGCGGTCAAATGCATCGCGGAGCCGCGTGTCCCACATCGCCTTTCGCTGTTGCACGCGCTTGTTCCAATAGTCGATCGCGGCCTGCTGTTCGTTGAGCCGCCGGAGACGGGCTTCATATGGAGTTTCGATGAGCCCGACCTTGCTCAAAACCTTTTCAAAGGTGGTCTGCGATTCAGCAGTCCGACTTGTAAAGTCATCGACCGGGGGTTCAAAATAATTTCGAATTCCTACGACGGTAAGCAGCGAACTAATTACGGCGACTCCCACAAGCGATGCTGCGGCCTGTGAAAACGTAAAATTCCAGCGGCGAGGGGCCTCTTCGTCGGGCTCGTCCCGGGCAGGCTCGATCTCGCTCTCGATCAAATTGTTGATCCGGCACCAAAGCGCGTCAGGGTTGGGCGGGATCGGAGAATCCGCATCAGCCTCCTGACATGAACCTACGATCGCAGCAAGGTCCTCACAAACCTTGGCGCACGACTCACAGAGCGTCAGGTGATCCCTTATATCTTTCGAGACAACTTCGTCGAGTTCGCCATCGAGGAATAAGCTGATCGATTGTTGACACTGCCCGCAGTTCATATCGGTGTTCGGGGGCCGGCCCTGTAAATGTATGGCCGCGTTCGCTGGATTTGATCTTACAAGTTAATAGATTAACGCGAGCCTTGTTACGTTGCCCCGTGAAGCAAGATTTCGAATAACCTCGGCCCACAAAAAACGAACACGAACAAAGCATAGATCCTCATTCGCGTTCGCCGATCCTGATAAGTTGTGTTAGCCCCGTTCCGGTATAAGCAGTCCTCGCAGTTTCAACCGTGCCTTATGCAGCTGCGATTTGGAGGTGCCTACTGAGATCCCCAAGCGTCGGGCGACCTCTTCGTGTTCAAAGCCCTCGACGTCATGAAGGACGAACACGTTCTTGTATCCTTTAGGCAATTCCGAGATGGCCTTTCTTAAAGCGATTCGGTCGATGACCTGCATCTTGCTCGGATTTGCAGAGCCGGTAACGGTCTGTTCGGGGATCTCGCCGTCTTCGGACGTCTTTTCGTTCTTAACGCTTCGCCGGCGAAAGTGCATCAGCACTTGATTGACCGTCAGCCGATGCAGCCAGGTCGAGAATGCCGAGTCACCGCGAAAGCTGCCGACCTTGCGGAAAAGCTGAATAAATACTTCTTGTGTGAGGTCCTCGGCCTCGGTCGGACTCGAGGTCATTCTGAGGCAGAGAGAATAGGTGCGGCGATTGTACCGCTTGTAGAGATGCTCGAATGCCTTAATGTCGCCATCAGCTGCCAGGCGGCAAAGATCGATATCCGGCGTCGTATCGTCGACGGCGACGGATCTCGCCGGCGTGCAATCGACTCGCGTCTTACCTTTTCCCTGTTTACATTTTTCGAAGGCAAAGGCTAGATCCTGCTCTACCACAGCGGAATTCGATTCCATAAGTGCTCCCAAAAACCGGTCCGAAAACGATGGTTTACGGATTTTAGCGAGAAGAGTTACCCAGAGACCTGTAACGTTGCCTACGATGCGCGATCGCCGAAGGCGGTTGCTCTGACTTCAGCTAATTTTATGCGCAAATCGTAAAAAGGTAAAGAAATATGATGCGTCGGGTCACTTTATCCATTTCCGCGATGAGCATTTCTGGTATAAACTTGCTGTCGGTTTCTCACTAATCCATATACAGTATGCTGTTCCTTACCCAGTCTGCCGCAGTGTACGGCATTGATGCCCTTGTTGTAGATATCGAAGTCAATATGAGTCCCGCGCCAAATGTGCAGGACCAAGGCCCCACTGTGACCATAGTGGGCCTGCCGGACACCGCCGTGCGAGAGTCGCGCGAGCGGATAAGGGCGGCGATAAACAACAGCAGTTTCTTTTTCCCTTTCCTGAAAACCACGGTCAATCTGGCTCCGGCCGATGTGCGTAAAGAAGGGGCGAGCTTTGACCTGCCGATCGCACTGGGAATCTTAGGAGCGAACAGCGACCTGGGCGCGGGCGAGAACCTCGAAAGCACGCTTAGCGTCGGGGAGTTGTCACTCGACGGGCGCATACGGCCGGTGCGAGGAGCACTTTCGATCGCGCTGACGGCGCGCGAGCAGGGGATAAGAAACCTGATCGTCCCCGAAGAAAATGCTAAAGAAGCGGCAGTCGTCCGCGAGCTGAACGTTTTTCCGGTAAAGAATCTGCGGGAAGCCGCATTGCTTGCGCAAGATATAGCCGCGGGCCAATCAACTCGCACGCCGCCGCTCGTGCTCAGCGAAGATGACCTTCGCACACCTTCGAACGGGTACAAGATCGATTTTGCCGAGGTGCGGGGCCAAGCGTCGGCCAAACGGGCATTAGAGGTGGCGAGCGCCGGTGGTCATAACATACTTTTCATAGGGCCCCCGGGGTCCGGTAAAACGATGTTGGCAAAGCGGCTGCCGACAATATTGCCACCGCTTGAATTCGAAGAGGCGCTGGAGATCACGAAGATACACTCGGTTGCGGGACTAACGGGCAAGTCGGGGTTGATACTCGACCGGCCGTTCAAGTCACCGCATCACACTGTTTCTCAGGCGGGGCTGATCGGCGGGGGTTCGATACCCAGGCCCGGCGAAGTGTCTCTGGCACACCTCGGCGTACTTTTTCTAGACGAACTGCCTGAGTTCGACCGCAGTGTTTTGGAAGTACTCCGGCAGCCGATGGAAGACAAGCAGGTCACGATCTCGCGGGCCGCTTCGTCCCTTACTTTTCCTGCGAACTTTACGCTCGTTGCATCGATGAACCCTTGCCCGTGCGGCTATTTCGGCTCGACACGAGAGTGCAAGTGCTCGCCGATGCAGATACAGAGGTATGTCGGCAAGATCTCAGGCCCACTGATGGACCGGATCGATATTCACGTGGATGTTCCGGCTGTGAAATTCAACGAACTCCGCGGCCGCGGAACGCCGGAGGGCGAGACCTCTGCAGAGATCCGCGAGAGAGTGAACGCGGCTCGGTTAAGGCAGTTAGCGCGGTTCAACGGCGAGGGGATCTTTTCGAATGCCGCGATGCCGCCGGGAGCGATACGCAAGTTTTGCGCGATCGATGCGGCAAGTGAATCCCTGCTCGAAAAGGCGATGCTGCGTCAGGGCCTTTCGGCACGTGCGCACGACCGGATCTTGAAAGTCGCGAGGACGATCGCTGACCTCGAAGGGAGCGATCAGATCCAACCCTCCCACCTGAGCGAAGCGATTAATTATCGATCGCTCGACCGAAACTATTGGGTGTAACTATTCAGGATATTCTCCTGTCCGCTCAGCCTTTTCGGGGTCTAAAATGGACACCCAGACCTCGATGGACGTGATCAACGCGCTTTGGGAGTCAACTGTAAAAAGTCCTATCGGAGTGCAGCCGTAACAAGTGCTCAACAGCATACACGGCTGTCCATCGTAGCCAAACAAACGCACCGAGCCCCATTCGCTCTGACAAAATCCGATCTCTGCATAAACGTCCTGAACTCCCTGTTTAGAAATGTCAAAGCGTTCCTGAATATGTGCGAGGACTGCTTCTTTGCCGATGACCGGGTCCTGGGTTAGCTGGGAATGATATTCAACATCTTCAGCGAGAAAAAGATGCAGGTCGTCCAACTCGCGTCGGTTATACGCTACGGCAAGACGCCTGATAAGGGTTAGCTGTTCCTCAAAATATTGTCCTTCACGGTCCAGGTCGTAGCCAGGTTTCCGGGGCTCGGATGCAGCTTTCATTATCTCGATCATGAGCGGGCCTTCTTTATGCCGAAAAAAAGACGAAAAAATGATTATTATACGTCCCCCGTCAAGCGCCGTGGCTCGCGCCGCCGAACAATGAGTAGACTTGAAACCGCGTATTTGCGACAATTAGCGGATACGTCGCGCTTTTGATCCCTTTTTTGGAGCATAGTTAATGCCCGCTGAAAATATAATCGGCTTTGATGCCCTGCCGCAGACAATTCCACACTTTTGCCTCGAATCGTTTCGACGCAATAACAAACCCGACGCACTTTCATTTAAGATAAACGACGTTTGGCAACACACATCAGGGGTTGCCGCGATAGAACGTGTAAAGAGTATCGCCGCGGGCCTGATGAGCTTGGGTGTAAAAGCAGGCGACCGCATCGCGATAATCAGCGAAAACCGCCCGGAATGGTCGCTCACGGATATCGCGATACTTTCACTGGGAGCCGTCAACGTTCCGATCTACACGACACAGGCGACCGACCAA
>DATHVL010000034.1:0-3685 GCA_035461325.1 Pyrinomonadaceae bacterium | reverse complement strand
GGGCCAAATCCCGTCGAAGTAACAAGAAGGCGATGCGGCTCTTTGGGCCAAATCTGAGCAGGCATGACGGTCGATAGCTCTTGGCTCGGGGCTCCGGGTATTTGAATCTGTCCACAATTTTGAGTGTTGCCACAGAGCTGTATCTCGCTTCCTGTAACGACATATTTCGATGACAGTACAGATATCGACCCGGCAGTTGTTATCTTGCCGGAAATCACCCATCCAGGGTTCCCGGGAAGCATGAGCTCATAAAAGATTCGAAACTCCGTGTCATTGGTAATAGGGGTCCCGCCGCTTGCGCCATTAGAAAGTTTGAATGATCCAACTTGAGTCGCAACGCTTGGGGTTTCGGCATTGAAACTGAGAATTGACGGATTCGGAGTATTAGGCTCCCATGTCAAGGTGGTGGTTAACCCGTCAGTTCCTGTGAAGACACGCGATGCTGACCAGGTTGTCGTTCCGACCTGACGGAACGCTGCACCCGTTGTGCGAAAGCTGAGCGACGTCTGCGAATTGTCAGGATCCCGCACAGTGATCTTGTAAGAGTTGTCGCATTCCCCAGCTATGCGGACCCTTGAATCGTTGTCGCAGACCGTGTCATAAGGCAGTCCCCAAGCAGTCCCTCCTAATGTTCCGGCGTTAGCAAAATAATTGACCGCCTCGCGATAATTCACGGGACCGCCGGCATCGCCAAACCGGAGTGCGTTTACCGCAGCCTGTATACCGCTTTCCGCGGCATAGTAGGCTTTAGTTTCTGACAAAACATCAGTTGAGTTGCGGGCGCTGGCGCCGGCAGCGGTCAGCATAGCAATGGAGGCAGTTACCAGCAAGAATGTGATCAGAAGAACTGTCACAAGAGCTGCTCCGCTCTCTTGTCCGGGTCCGTGCTTTAAAGTTTCCTCGTTTCTTTTCATTTTCTGCCTCCTCAACTGTCAATAACGATTGAGCATATACGGGGAGTTCCGAAGGGTAACATCCGACCGCACGGTGACGTTAGAGGCCGCACCTGCCGGAGCTCCGTTAACATTGGCTAAAACCACGGTCAGTGTGATGGTCACCCGACCGGTGTTCAAACTGGGTTGATTGAACGGCCCTGTCACTGCATGGGTAATTTCGTTATAGTCCCAATATTGGAACTGAACCAGACTTACCTGATTGATAATGCCCGAGGTCGTGCCGGACCCAGATGCATCGAATCGGACGACCGAACCGCCATCGGCGTCGCAGCCATCGCAAAAAAACGTTACATCCTCATTAGGTGAAGATGTTGTAAGATCCGAATTATCGACATTCGTTCGAAAATGTATTCTCGAAGCGTTTGAGTCTGCGAGAACAAGACCATTCGTGAGCAATCCATAACCCGAATTGCCGATCTCACGAGTCATAATGTTGATCGCGGCCTGGGCCGAAACGATCGCATCCGTCCGAGCACTTTGGTAATCACGACCGCGCAATGCGCCCGAAAACGCCGCCACAGCCGCGGCGAGAATGATCAGTGAGATGACAAGGCTAAGCAAAAGTTCGATAAGAGAGAAACCCGCGGCACCTTGCTGCGAATAATCTACACCGACATTTGTATTGCAATGCTGCCTCATTAGTTCGACCTAACGCGTTGAATAGTCACTCTGGTCTGCAGATCCGCGAGCCAGCCGGTTTCCGGATTCTGTAAAACTGCTTCGATCGTTATTTCTTTGATTCGACAATCGGCATTCGAGACTGCATCCAGAGGGCTACCCGCAGCATCGTACGGATTGTTGTCGACCGTGACCGAGATATTGAACGGAATTCCTCCGCTCGTGCTAGGAACTCCAACCTTGTAATTCGGATATTGACCCGCATTCAACCGCGCGTCGGTAGTTCCGGGAACGAAACGAAAGCTTCGAAACTCCTCTACTTCCCTTTGGAGTACGGTCAGGGCCTGCGCCCGTATATGATTTCCGCGGTTCAAATTGATCACATGCGTATACGCCGTCAAAACGCCGACGCACAGGATGATCATTATCGAACCAGCGACAATAACCTCGGGTAGAGTAAATCCTAATTGTGAACCAATACGTTTCATTAGTTAACCATATTACGGCGCTATGTACGTCTCTGACCTAATCCCCGTCCCGGGGGGCACGGACTGTACATTTGGCGGAACGAACGCCGGAACTTCAGAACCACCTGCAAGTAAGTTAACCGTGCCGGTCGCGGTAACTACCACGATCGTCGCCGTGTTAGGCGATGTAGCATCCGACTGCGGACAAACCCCGTTACAAACGGTGAAGACAGCCCCCGGAAGTAGGCTGCCGTCGAGCGCCACTATTTCGCCACGCCGGTTGAAATAAATAGTTGCAGCAGGGTCAATAGAGATACCCGTGGGTACCGAAGTATCCTGATCGTCGTCGTCGTCCAGAATGCCATCTTGATCCTGATCGGTTCTAAGTGTGAAGCCATCGCTCGCTACAGTGACAGTAGCCCGCGTATCCTGCGGGGTTCGAGTCGCCCGGCGTTTGACGGAGTCGAAGCGGGCGCGTTCGAGGGCGACCTTTAGTTCGCGGGCGACGTTTTGGCGTTGGAACTGTTCGTTGGCGGAGCCGCGCTGCATCAGGGCGAGGGTCGCGACGATCACGATGATGACGATAACGACCATTAGCTCGACGAAGGAGAAGCCTGCGTCAAGCGAGTGTGGGCGGCAAGTTTTATCGGTCCGGATGCCGTTCATAGCAAAAATTCCATACACCGCGAAGGGTGTTATACCTTTGTTAAAGGCTAGCGACCGCTTGGGGGCGGGGCCGCAAAGTCATCCGCTGCTTAAATTATCCCCTTTTTATATACCAATTGGTGCGAAAAGTCCATATTTTTATTATAAAGAAATCTTATCGCAACCATTTATTTACCGCCGATGCGGCCCGCGAGTTCGAACATCGGGCTGTAAAGCACTGCGACGATAAAGCCTACGAAAATGCCGACGGGAACGATCGCGAAATTCTGAAACCAGAAAAGTACCTTTTCGAGTTCGCGTTCGGCACGGGTTTCGACCACCTTGGCGTAATTGTGAAACGTGTTCTGCATATCGGCGGTCTTTTCAAATGTCATCAGAACGCCGGCGAATTCCTTACCCATCAGGAACGGGTAGGGCACGAAGAGCTTGTGCAGATCGGTGGATTCGGTCATGAACCGGTGCCGGACGTGCATAAGCATCTGAGCGTACTCCGGATTGGTCGAAGTTTCGGCCGCGACCTGAAAGCGTTCGGTCATGGACGGAATGCCGGAAGCGAGCATGGCCAGGGTCCGGAGCGTCTGTGCCGCATAATAATGGCGGAAGAAGCTGCCGAAGACGGGTGCACGGAGCGACCAGACCTTTAGGCGATCGCTGCCCGTGGGGGACTTGGCCCATTTGACGAAATAGATCGAGCCGATGATCAGAAATACGATAAACCCGAGGCCCCACCAGGAGGTCAAGAAATCTGACCCGGCGATCATAATCCGCGTGATGAACGGAAGCTGGGTGTCCTGGCCGGTGAGCAGCGACGTGTAGAGCTCGACCATGCGGGGCATGACGAAATAGAGCACGATGCCGACCGCGATGAAACAAAACGCGACGACGGCCACCGGGTACATCATCGCCGAGCGAATGCTGGAACGAATGGCGTCGGCCTTTTTCTCTGCCTCGGCAAAACGGTGGAGCGTGAGCAGGAAA
>DATHVL010000033.1:0-4692 GCA_035461325.1 Pyrinomonadaceae bacterium | reverse complement strand
CTTTTGCAGCAAGGCGTGTTTGGGGTCGGTCTCCGGCACCATTCCGAGCAGCATCTGCGTATAGCTTGAAACACCCGTAAGCGGCGTGTTCACCTCATGCGCGACACCCGCCGCCAGGAGCCCGATGCTCGATAGCTTCTCGCTCTGCTGCAGCGATTCCTCAAGCTTGACCCGCGACGTCACATTTTCAAGAACGACGATCGCACCGGTCTGCGAGTTCGAGATCGACCGCAGCGGCGCCACCGCGACGTTCACTATCAGCGACCGGCCCGCGGCGTCATATGTGTGCAGCTTGTACGCATTGCGGACCTCTGTCAGGTGCCAGCGGGATTTGCCGAGGATGTTGCCGAGGTTAAGAGCAAAGCTCTCGTCAAAAACCTCTTCCACCACCTTGCCGACCACCTCGCTGCGGGTCATCACCATCATCTCTTCGAACGGCGAGTTGCACCGCGTTATCCGCCCGTCCTCGTCAACGGCAAGCAGCCCGACGTTGACCGACTCGACGATCGACTCGTTAAATTCCTTGAGCAGTGCAAGCTCCTCAGTATGAGCTTGCTGCTCCTGATAAAGCCGGCTGTTCTCGATCGCGACGGCGATATAGCCCGACACGGTCCTCAGGATCTCAAGATCCTCAGACGACAGCAGCGACCCGTCCTTCGCACGCCCAAGGCCGATCACGGCGACCATCTTGCTCCGGACGACGCACGGGACAAAGTAATGCAGCTCCTGCCGAACCGGCAGCTTACCGTTGCCGTTTCCGTTCAGATGGCCGTTGCCGCCGGCACGCGGATCGGTCTGATCGTTGTCGAGCGACTCGATCTGGTCGGCGCGGACAACGCCGGTGATCGCCGATTTTTCACGGATCATCACTTTGAAATCCGTCGGGATCTTAAACGCCTCGCTAAGCCCCATCGAACGGCCCAGACGGAACTGGCTCGGCTCACGCGGGTCTTCGATAAAGACGGCGACCTTTTCAACGTCCATCACCTGCGCAAGCCTTTCGGTCAGGGCATCCATCAGCGGGCCCATTGCGGTCGTCGCCGAAAGCGTTCGGCCAAAATCCAGCAGCCCCTGCCGCAGGTCGTACCGCTCGCCGTAAAAGAATCGGTTCGCCCGCTCCTGCAGAAAGTTCTTGAGCGGCTCGCTCAGCATCACGATCGCCGCCATCAATATCACGGCGATCAGGGCCCTGAGCGTGATCTCCGTCGTCGAAAGGCTGTCGCCCACAGCGAGGAAAACCAACCCCAACGCGACCGAGCCGATCATCATCGCGATCGCAAGGGTCGTCATCGCATAAACAAGCGCACGGCGTACAACTACGTCGACGTCCATCAGCCGGTATCGAACGACCGAATGGCCAAGGCTAAGCGGGATCAACCCGAGCGGCAGGGTCGTCAACGCGACCGTCAGCGTGTCGTCGGGCAAATAAACAAAGCGGCGTGCTATCTGCAGTGCAACGATCGGCACGGCGGCAACGATCGCACCCCACATCGCCCACTTCAGCCGCTGGCGAACAAGCGGCTGGGAACTAGTGACGAACCGCCATACGAGCAGCCCGGTTCCAAGGGCAACTCCGCCGGCGAAATGATAGAGAAGGACCTGGTTGAGGATGGGCAGGATCTTATTGGCCGAGGTGAATTGGTTGAGCGAGACCGCCGCCGCTTCCGGCAGCAGATGGGGGCCGATCACGAAGAAAGTGTAAACCACGGAAATGACCGCTGCTGGTGCGTAAAGCGAATAAGTCTTCCAATGTTCGCGGTCCAGCACATTGCTGTGCACGGGATATCTCAGGCAGAAATGGAGGAAAAGCGAAACGAAGAAAGCGAAGGCATATGTATCAAGCAGTTGAACCGCAAGGTCGAAATCCTGACCGGTATAGAGCGGGGCATACGCGTGAAACATGAACGCCGCCAAACAGACCGTCGCGAAATGCAGCACAAACGGCGACCGGCTCCCTTGTTTGAAAAGCACAAAGACACCGACGCCGAGCCACATCAGTCCGACCAGCGTCAGAAATACGATCGCCGGCGTCCAACGGGGGAAGGTGTCGATATTCGTCAGGTCCGCAAAATAGCGATTTTCTGAAAATGAATAGGAGCTTTTTTCGAAAAAGTAGGTGAGCCGCCCGCCAACGCCCGCCGCATCCAGATACATCGCCGTATCCGCGACCGAGATCACTTCGTCAAAGCGATCACCGTCCAGGCTGATCGACAGCAGCTTATCGCCCGGCGAGATACCGGCTCGTGCCGCAGCCATTCCGGGCGTGACCTTTTCGGCATAGATCCCGCCCTCCCGCGCGACCCACAGAACTCCATCCGTGGGCGGAAGCGGATGGGTGGCACGCTGAGAAAGATTAAGAGCCCCGCCGGCAACGATAAGGACCATCGCCAGCAGCCAGACCATACTCCAGCTTGTCAGGATCTTACCTTTCATTCAAAAGGATACATTTCGCCGAACTATTTGAGACGCAAAAGGCGTTCCAATCGGCCGTGTCGTCGTATCGTGCTCAAGGCCTTTGATTTACAGGCTCCCGCGGCAACACGGATGCGCAGCCGTGCGGCCCGCGGGCGAAAAAATTCACGTTTTTGTTCGTTAATCCAATTATTTGGACGCAAAAAGCGGCGGCCGTTCAAAGTACGAATCCGCCGCCGTCCAATTCCTTTCGGCTGCCGTTGCTAAAATCGGACCAAAATGCCGCCGCGAAGCATCCTGCGGTGGCCCGTCAGCCTGAGCATCCCCTCTTCGCCGGAAACGGCGGTCTGCTGGTCAAATAGATTTCGTGCGTCAAGCGTAGCCTCTGCCCTGATCGGGAGGCCCAGCGAAGGAAGGCTCTGCGTGACCATAACACTCAAACTCGGGTCATAGATCGCGACTCGGCCACGGAATGGGTCGATCGCAAAAACGGTCGCGTCCGGTGAAAATCTGAAAATAGTTCGAACCGTCGTCCCCGTCTTTAGATCAGCCTCTAGCTGTCCAAAAAAAGCGTGGAACAGATCAGTCCGGAAAAGCTCCGCGGGGTCCGCCGCTCCTACCGACGAAAGCTGCTGCCCTGTACCGAAGCTATATCCACCCGACGTGCTGAGCCGGTCCGTCAACCGCCGCGAATAGACCACACGAAGCCCGGCCGCCGTTCCCTGCTGATTGCCCGTAAATTCGTTAAAGGCGGTTCCCGCTCCCTCCATAGGCAGAGCCGCAAGGCCCACGCCACGGGCCGCGGTCGAATCGAAAAAGGCGTTCGCCTCAATGCTTGAACGATTGCTCAGGATGCGTTCGATGCCGAATTCAAGTCGGCTGCTGCGGTTCATCACCGGAGTTCCATCCTCAACGACGATGTCCTCCACTGTGACGGGATCTCGAAACATCACCTGTGCATCTTCAAGCTCTATCTCGCGAGCCCATGTCCGCTCTTCTGTCTCCGAAGTAAAGGCAGTTCGGAATCTGGTCTTCGAATCTATGTCGTACTGAAATCCAAGCCGAGGGCTGAAGGCGTGATCGCTTCCTGCACCGACGAATCGCGAATAATCAAAGCCGTAAACCAGTACCACGCCCTCGCGGACGCGCCACTCGTCAAGTGCCTGGAACGAAAACTGTCCCAACGACGCCTCTTCTTTACCAAGATTTATTTTGCCGTATCGGCCTGCTGAGGCATTGAATCTAAGCTGGTGATCATCGTGCGGACGATATGTGAATTTGGTCTCGACCCTCTGCGGTGCATTTCGCCCGACGCCGACCTGTACCGCAAGCAGAACCTCGGACTTATCGCCGATCGGCAGCATCGTGGCGTAATTGACGCCTGCAAAATTCCCGTCCTTGGTCGAGGCGAAATAGGTTTCTACCACCGACTGTCCCGGCCTCGCTCTCTCTTCACTCGAACGCGGAGCTCTCTCATATGTGATGTCGGCGTCGCCGGTGGCGACGCTTTCAACCGGCGAACGGCCTTCGGAGTTTTGATAAACCGTCCTGCCCGCCTGCGAGCTGCGAATCGCCCATTTTGGATTGCTGCGGTCCAGTCGTCGTTCCGGCAATGTGTTGCCGCTGCCGGCGCGCTCGAGCTTGAATCCGTAGTTCAGCTCCGTCGACTGTGCGACCTCGACGGATGTGATCGTCACGGGGTTGTAACCCTGAGCCACCGCCAACACCTTGTAGGTGCCCGGGATGATCTTCATCAGGAATGAACCGTCCGCGGCAGAACGAACCTCGCGGAGAACGCGGGTCGTACCAATGCGGAACAACGCGACCGTTGCATCAGCGATCGGTTTCCCGGCCTGGTCGCGGACAACGCCTTTGATCACGCCGAGGTCTCTGTTGCTCGCTGCCGCAGGGGCCGTTTCGCCCGCGCCCGCAATGGCCGGCGCGGTGCCCGTAAGCACGATCGCGGCGATCAACATCAGCGGTGCGGTAGTTTTTTGAATTAGCCTCATAGGCGATCAGCCGCCAAATAGGGTGCGGCTACAGGGAGCGGATTGTTCGTGTATAACAGTGTCCGGCCGGCGCGTTTCGGCCCTTTTCTGTCAACTCTGCTATTTTCTTAGCATTTATCAATCGTGTCAAGCCTTTAGGGACACTTGTCTTTGCGCTCTAGGATGCCCCAACCCTTGACAAAGTATGCCATTCGGCTAGAATTAAAACCGTTGCTTCCGGGCATCCATGCGGAGACGTGGCTGAGTGGCTTAAAGCGGCGGTTTGCTAAAT
>DATHVL010000032.1:0-5876 GCA_035461325.1 Pyrinomonadaceae bacterium | reverse complement strand
GAAGTCTGGGGACAGGGCCGAAGGACCGATCGCGATTTCGCCCACTTTCTGAATATTGCTCTTGGCTCAGTGGCTGAAACGAAATCTCATATGTATCTCGCTCTCGATCTTGCTTACGTGTCCCAAAGCGATTTTCATGAGATCTACGAACAGCTCGATGAATTGGGTAGAATGATCTTTGGACTGATCAAGCATTTACGCAGCGAACCGAATGCGGTCTAACGAAGTAACAAACCACTTCAGACAAAACGGCCCGTCGACCGTAACTTCCCAGACTGTCGAGACTTCCAAGACCTCCTAGACTGTCTAGACATCCTAGACTTCCCCGACTTTCTAGACTGAATTATGGCTGAAACTGACGCTAACAAACCAAAGAAACCTCAGGACAAGGGCAAGCCGCCGGAGCCGAAGACCGTCGCGGAGGCTAAGCAGCGCGAGGTCGAACCGGGCTATTGGCACATGACCGATGACGAGATCCTGCTTCGGTCGCCGGAGCCCGGGGACGATTACCGCACATCTGATTCGTGGCGGGTGTTCCGGATAATGAGCGAGATCGTGGACGGCTTTGACAATCTGGCGACGATCACACGCGGCGTTTCGGTGTTCGGTTCGGCACGGACGCGTGAGGACGATGATATGTACATCGCCGCGCGGGAACTCGGTCGGCTATTGGCGGGACAGAATTTCGAGGTGATCACCGGCGGCGGGCCGGGAATTATGGAAGCGGCAAACCGAGGGGCTTTCGAGGCACGCGGGGTCTCGGTGGGCTGCAACATCGAACTGCCCTTTGAGCAATCGGCGAACCGCTATCAAACGCGATCGCTTTCGTTCAAGTACTTCTTCGTCCGCAAGACGATGTTCATCAAGTACAGCAACGCCTATGTGATCTTCCCCGGCGGGTTCGGAACGATGGACGAATTGTTTGAGGCACTGACTCTCATCCAGACGCGAAAGATCCGCAACTTCCCCGTCGTCCTGTTCGGTTCGCAATATTGGGCGGGGCTGCTGCAATGGGTAACGACGACGATGCTCAACGAACAGAACATCAGCCCGGAAGATCTGCAGTTGATGTATCTTACAGATTCGCCTCAGGACGCGGTGGATTTTATCGTGAAGACGTCTTCGGCCGGTAATGCAGAAAGATCGAATATCGACTGATCAGGCGACCTGTTCGGTGATCCAGGCCAGATAAGAATCGGAGACGTGAGACGCTTGGATGGCAACGATCTCCGGAACGTCATAGCTGTGGTTTGCGGAGATCGCGTGCTCGACCTCCGCATATTTTTCTTCGGCGGTCTTTATCAGCAACAGGTGCTCGGCCTCACGTTGGGTCTCGCCCTTCCAAACATAGACGGACGTCATTTTGGGCAGTATCTGGACGCACGCGGCAAGGCGTTCGGCGACCAGTATCCCGGCGATCTTTTCGGCCTCATCCTCGGATGGGACCGTTGTCATAACGACGAGCATCTTAGTTGTTCTTCATCACCTCGTCATATTCGCCGCTTTCCACCCATTTCAAAATCTCTGAGACGCGCCAGATCGGGAACGGGTGCGACAGACCGGCGTTGATAATGTCAGCCCAGAACTTGTCGAGCTTGTTCTCGTCGTAATTCTTTTGGAATTCACGGGCCTGTTCGAGGAAAAGGTCGTAGTTGATCTTTGAGGCAAATGTACCGCCGGCTAATTTCATCATTGTACGGCCGACGACATGCGGGTCCTGAACCACGAGCAGCGCGGCCCGGTCGCACGAAAGCTCGGCACGGCGCATCCAGGCTAGCAGCGCACCTCGCATGGTAGCAGTCAACACCTCTTTGAGGATGACCGCGATCGGCAGCGAAGCAAGCGGTATGGTGGCGATGGCCAGGATCAGGTTTGCGGCCGTGAGATAAAGCACATGTTCGGCGTGTATGTGGCCGACCTCGTGGGCGATAACGGCGAGCGTTTCTTCTTCGTTAAGCCGCTCGATCAGCGACGAGTGAAGGACGATGATCGGCTTTTCGACGCCGCCGGTGAAGGCGTTTACGACCGGATTCTGCTGAATAAAAAGGTCCGGCATCGGAACGCCCAGAGTGGTGCAGACCACCTGGAGCTTTGCATGGAGATCGGGGCACTGCTTTGGCGTCACCTTTACCGCGCTCGCCATAAACGTGACACGGATCGCAGATTCGCCGGTGACTTCCAGCAGTTTTTTGAGAGCACTGTCTATGCCCGGGACTGCCTTTAGGGCCGCGAGGGCCTTGCTGTCGGCGGGATGGATATAGGCGTGCTTGCTGAGGTCAGCGTACTTTTTGTGCGCTTTGTTAGAAAGCGGCAGCTTGCAGCGGCCGCAATTCGCACTGTCGTTCTTATACCCTTCTTTAACTGCATTACGCTGTCCGCAATAGCGGCATCGTACCGACAAACCCTTGGTAACGGCGGTGGAGTCGCCCTCGTCGCCTTTCTTTTTAGCCATAATGAAAGTTTAATTTAGTTGCCGTTGTTTTCACAACTCGCGGAACGGCGGGAACACGCCAACGCTATGTATCGTTAAGCTACAATAACCTTATGCAACGTAACATTATCTGCGCTAGTACCGAATCCGTAGCCGGCAACGAGATCGCCGAAGTGCTTGGCGTCGTCACCGGAAACATCGTTCAATCAAAACACGTCGGTAAAGATATTCTCGCCTCGCTGAAAACTATCATCGGCGGCGAGATAGGAAGTTATACCGAATTGTTCACCGAGGCTCGTCAGAAGGCGATCAGCCGCATGGTGTCCGCCGCACGAGACCTCAATGCAGACGCCGTCGTTAACGTGCGATTCACTACGAGTTCGATCATGTCGAACGCATCCGAGATACTGGCGTACGGAACCGCTGTCAGATTTAGACGCTAGGCGCTTGAGCTTAGATGAACGATGGTTTCTACGTGGTGAGTTTGAGGGAACAGGTCCAGTGCCTGGATCCGCTCGATAGCATAACCGTTCTCAAGAAAGCGCTTTAAGTCACGTGCGAGGATCGACGGTTCGCATGCGACATAAACCACATGGCGGGGCCGAAGCTCGATCAGCCGCATCATCGTTTCTTTTTCGGTGCCGGCACGCGGCGGGTCCAGCAAGGCGAGATCGATCTCGCCATTAAAGCCCGCGAGAAAATCTCGGACGCGTGAAGTGTGAAACTCGGTATTCGAAAGGCCTGCACTTTTCGCATTGTGCCTTGCGTAGTGGATCGCGGAGCCGTTCTCTTCCACACCCACGACCCGCCCAAATTTACGCGCGAGCGGCAGTGCAAACAGCCCGACACCGCAGTAAAGATCGAGGGCTGTCTGCCCTTCGTAGCCGGCGATAGCCATCTCGACAAGCTTTGAAACGAGAAACCGATTCCCCTGAAAGAACGATCCCGCCGAAAAGGTGAATCGCTCGCCCGCCGCTTCGAACTCGATCTCCCCGGGCGGGCTATAAACGCCTGCCGAATATACCGATCCGGTGCCGTCGCTTCCGATAGCGGCATCGATCTGCAATGCCCGTCCACCGGAGGCCGGCAAATCGGGCAGTTCACCCCTGACGCTGTCCATGACACGCTGCAGCTCATCGGAAATGACCAGGCATCGGTCGATATCGACCAGGTCGCGAGAGTTCCTTTGGTAATAACCCAACTTGCCGTTCTCCGGCTCAGCATGCCACTGAGCTCGCAATCGGTAACCAAACTCTGCCGGGCTGGGCTCGACAATGATCTCGCCGGGGTGATCGTATTTCGCAATGCGGTTGAGGCAATCGCGGATGATCTCACTTTTGGCACGGAGTTGTGCCGCATAGCTCAACTGTTGAAAGTCGCAGCCGCCGCACACACCGAAGTAGGGGCACGGCGGCTCGATACGCTCGGGCCCCGGTTCGATCACCGCTTCGATCTCGGCAAAGGCGGTGCTTCCGCGAACCTCCATCAGGCGCACCTCCACGGTATCCCCGACGGCTGCGAGCGCGACAAAAACGGTCAGGCCCTCGGCGAAAGCTATGCCGAGGCCGCGTGGCACGATCCTTTCGATCTTAACGGTTAAAGTGTCGCCCGCCTTGTATTCCCTGCTCAATATACGTTCTCAACTTCCATCTCTATGCCGCCTACCATGCCGGCAAAGATGTTATAAATGAGTGCCGATAGCGCACCCGCGATAAATCCAATGATACCGTAAATGATGGGGAGTGCGATCATCACCACGATCCCCAGCACCACACCGCCTCCGCCGATGGCCAACGCCGCGTCTCCTCCGACCATCCCGGCACCGAAAAGCGAGTATAAGATTATGATCAGCCCATAGGGGATGGCGATCAACAGGCTTAGCACGAACATCATAACCGCCTGTATTTTTGCAACCGAGAGAATTCCGAGTTTCCGGATCCGTAATCTGTTCATTTTGGTTAGCTCCGAGGTTTATTTAAGGGTTAGAACGCTAAGGTTGTAACACACATTCGCTCCGGAACAAACCGTTTACAGATAGAAGAGGCCCATTCGCGGGACGCCTGCGTCCTCTCGCAGCCTTTTGAGCAGCATCAGGCGGTAGGTCTGGTCATAGGCGTCCTTTTCCATACCCGCCTTGTACTCGCGCAGTTGGCCGGCGACATCTTTGCCGGCACGCTTTAGCTGGTCCTTATTGGTGCGGGCGAGCAGTGCCTCATCCAGAAACTTTTCGATATCCAGAAGCGATCGGTCGACCG
The DNA here is from genome assembly GCA_035461325.1 of Pyrinomonadaceae bacterium. Lineage (GTDB taxonomy): Bacteria > Acidobacteriota > Blastocatellia > Pyrinomonadales > Pyrinomonadaceae > OLB17. Next base: position 1,190 of record DATHVL010000032.1, on the reverse strand, counting down.
TCTCAAGATCAGGTGTCAGCTCATCGCGCAGCTGCGTGAGCCGGCTCGCAGCGCGATCCAGGTCTTCGCTCAACTCGGGTAGGTTTATCGCACGCAGTTGATCGATCAGCGTGTCGATATGCCGTTCGATATTTTCGCGGGAAAGCCCCTCGGGAGCCTGTGATGCGGGTTCATCGTTCGATTTGCCTGCCTGTGACGCGATCCACCCCTGATACTGCGCCTCTACCTCTTCGCGGCAGAACATCAGGCTTTTAATGCTGCGCGGGCCCGGATTTTTATCAAAATTATCAAAGACCGATTCTATCCCGCGTAGTGCGATGTGCAGCGGAATTCCCCGCTCCTGCCAAGTATCGATCATCGCCCAGTCGATCGGGCTCAGCAGCAGATGCTTTCCCCGACGGCGAACGAAGGTATCCTCGATCTCGGTGAAGTAGTTGAAATAATTCATTATCCGGGGCGTCCGGGCGGCTGTCTCGCTTCCCTTTTGTCTATGTTAATCTATCGCCTGTATGGGAGACGAACGACGCGACAAATTTGAGACATCCTCAGGCATCGAACTGCCCCCGGCATTTGGCCCCGAGAACACCGAACCGGTCGTTTACTCGGAGGATCTGGGTGATGCGGGCGAGTTTCCATACACGCGCGGCGTTAGGCCCAATATGTACCGCGGGCGCTTTTGGACGATGCGGCAGTACGCCGGTTTTGCGACCGCGAAGGAGTCGAACGAACGTTATCGCTATCTGCTCTCGCAGGGGACGACGGGCCTGAGCGTCGCCTTTGACCTGCCGACACAGATCGGGCTCGATTCGGACGACCCGCTTGCCGGCGGCGAGGTTGGCAAAGTGGGCGTCGCTATCGACAGTCTCGACGACATGCTGACGCTCTTCGACGGCATACCGCTCGACCAGGTCTCGACCTCGATGACCATCAACGCCACCGCGTCAACCCTTCTATGCCTTTATTTAGCCGTAGCAAGAAAGCAGGGTATCGCATTCGACAAGGTCAACGGCACCATCCAAAACGATATTCTCAAGGAGTATATCGCCCGCGGGACCTATATATACCCGCCAAAGCCCAGCCTCCGTTTGATCACCGATACGTTTGCCTTTTGCGCGGCCGAGGTTCCGAATTGGAACACGATCTCGATCTCGGGTTACCACATCCGCGAGGCAGGTTCGACCGCGGCACAG
>DATHVL010000031.1:0-6742 GCA_035461325.1 Pyrinomonadaceae bacterium | reverse complement strand
GTGCTTTTCGCCGGTGAGGCCGTGCTCGACTCTTCATCTGATTTGACCGGTGCCAACCGGGAACCAGAAAGTTTTATGACCGCTACGTTTCTCAATATGTCCGGCACTGGCGACGGCTCGACCTGATCTTGTCCACGTACGACGGTGCCGCCGACCGATAGTATAAGGGCCAACAGAGTTGGGATAAAAAATATACGAGATTCATTCATTTAGGATCAGGCTCCGTGAAGAAAAACGGCTTATTGCCGTGTTTGAACTCAATCGGTTACTACGTCTCCAAAAATGCCTTAGTTTCAACAATTTTGAAGCGGATCGACTTCCAAGGCGGGGCAGGTCGGGCGTCTTTGATGTTTATCAGTTTTTGAGATATCTTCAAAGTTTTAATAACAACGCGTCACAGGAGGCAATTTTACATCATGGGTATCAAAGTCGGGATCAACGGATTTGGGCGGATCGGTCGAAACATTCTGCGTTCGAGCCTCGGAGATAAAGATATAGATTTTGTTGCCGTAAATGATCTTACGGACACTAAGACGCTTGCTCACCTTCTCAAATACGACTCGGTAATGGGCAATCTCGACAACGAGATATCAGCCGAAGGCGACACCATTACGGTTGATCGCGATTCCTTCAAGGTGTTCTCCGAAAAAGATCCGGCGCTGATCGACTGGGAATCGGTAGGTGCTGAGATCGTGATCGAATCGACCGGACGTTTTACGAAAGCCGAAGATGCCTCAAAGCACCTCCGCGGATCGGTAAAGAAAGTGATCATCTCCGCCCCTGCCAAGGGCGAGGACGTCACGATCGTACTCGGCGTCAATGACGCGATGTATGATCCGGCGAATCATCACGTGATCTCAAACGCTTCGTGTACCACAAACTGCCTCGCCCCGGTGGCTAAGGTGATCCATGAAAAGTTCGGTATCAAGAATGCTCTGATGAATACGATCCACAGCTACACAAATGATCAGCAACTTCTCGATCTGCCGCATAAGGACCTGAGACGTGCCCGTGCCGCGGGGCTCTCAATGATCCCTACGTCTACCGGGGCCGCAAAGGCCGTGGCTCTCGTGATCCCCGAACTGAAAGGGAAGTTTGACGGCATTTCCGTACGCGTTCCCACGCCGAACGTTTCGCTCGTGGACGTGGTTATTAATGTTGAGAAGGAAACGACGACCGAGGAAGTCAACCAGGTTCTAAAGGACGCAGCGAACGAAGAACTGAAGGGAATACTTGCTTTTTCGGAAGAACCCCTCGTTTCTATCGACTTTCGAGGAAATCCGAACTCGTCGATCGTGGACGCCGAAAACACAAAGGTCATCGGCGGAACGGCCATCAAGATCCTTTCCTGGTACGACAACGAATGGGGATATTCCTGCCGAGTACGCGATCTTGTGAAATTCATCGCGGATAAGGGCCTCTAATACGAATGATGCATTATTCCCTCCTACAATATCTCATAGGGTCGGCCCGGCGGATGATCGTCACGATCGTGTTGATCTCGCTCCCAGCCCTTTGTTTCACCATTAATGCCGTATGCCAACCTAACGGTACTCCGCCTCGGATATCGGCTTATGGGAACCCCGCACAAAAAACCGGGGATATTCGTGAGCAGACGCTTGATCAGGTATGGGGAACGATCGCGGAATACTATTACGACCCTAAGTTCAACAACGTAGACTGGGCCGGGGTTTATAAAGAGTTCCGCCCCCGCGTTCTGGCAGCTAAGGACGATGCCGAATTCCATATGCTGTTGGCCGAAATGATCGGGCGGCTGCGGGTGTCACACCTTGAAATAATTCCTCCCGAGGTATTTGTTGCCATCGAAGAAGCCAAAGAGGCCGCCCGTGTCCGCGAGGCTGCGCTCGAAGAAGAAGCGGATGCACTGGAGAACGATGAAGCTGTTGATGAGAGCGAGGAAGAAGAGTACGATCCGTTTGCACAGTATGGGATCGGCGCTGACGTTCGCATCATCCAAGGGCGGCTGCTGTTCACCACCATCGAGTCGGGTTCGCCCGCGGAGGCAGCCGGCATCCGGGCAGGGTATGAACTGCTGGCCGTGAACGACGTGCAGATGACGGAGTTTATGTCCCGAATCCGTGCCGCACACGGTCAAGGGCGCATCGCTCGGATCCTTCCGCTTATTATCGTAGAGGCCTTCTTGAATGGCGACGAAGGCTCATGGGTGTCGATCAAGGCCGCGAACGGCAGCGGCCGGACCGACGACCACTTGATCGAACGCGCACGCAACCCGGGCCAGAGCGTTCAGCTTGGTGCCGGCTATCCTATCGCACAACTTAAATTCGAAAGCCGCGACATCTCTCCCGAGATCGGTTATATAAAATTCACGGGCTTCTCGCTTCCGGTTCTTGAGAAATTCTGCAGTGCACTCGATTCGCATCACGATAAAAAAGGGATCGTTCTCGATCTGCGGGGCAATATGGGCGGGATCATGGCGATCTCGGAGGGGATCGCCGGGATGCTCACCGATAGGCCCCTCGCTTTGGGCTCTGCGATTTATCGCCACGGGACCCATCGTATGCTTTCCCGCCCAAAACCGAAGCGTTACCTCGGCCAGATCGTTATTCTGACAGATAGTTTTTCCTTTTCCGCGGCGGAGATGTTTGCCGCTGGGTTGCAAGAAAGCGGACGTGCTACGGTAATTGGTGACGTCACCGCCGGAGAGACTTTGCCGGCAATAGCAGTGACATTGGCGACGGGCGGTACGCTTCAATATCCGATCGCGAATTATCAAACTCCGAAAGGCCTATTCCTCGAAGGGAAAGGCGTGCAGCCCGCTAAAGTCGTTGGGCTGGACAGGGCCAAACTATTAAATGGGATCGACTCTCAGCTCGAAACGGCAGTTGCCGAAATGAGGGAGCTCCTCAAGCCAAAAGCCGATGGAAGGGTGTCGGAGCCCCTCGAATACCAAGGTCCGGTAACTATAATGGGAAACGGAACGGCCAAGGTTATACCACCTCCGCCACCCGCACCGGCAACTCCCCGTACGACGGCGAAGTCCCCTCCGCGAAACGTAGAACCAGCAGCGGTCAAGCTAATGGACGATTTTGCGCAGCAAACCGGCGGGCCTTCAGCCTATGAAGCGATCGAAAGCTATGAGCTGAGCGGCTCGGTCGAGCTCATTTCAATGGGGTCGTCGAACACGTTCAGGTATACCCAAGCCCGAAGCGGCGACAAGTGGGTGGAAGAATTCTATAGCTCCGCAGTGGGCGAGATAAAAGAGATCCGCGATGGTAAGGTGTCGCACTTGCGGTCAGACCTAGGTCAAGACGAGAAACGTCCACTCCCTCTCCCTGTTCGTAATAGCGAGTTTCTAAGCACGATCGCATTAGCCATGAAGCCCGACGCGTTTCGAAAGCTTCTCTACTTGGGTGAATTCGAACGGGTGGGCCGAAAGGTGTTTTTGGTCGACGGTGAAACGAACGAAGGCGTGATAGTGGCCATCTATTTCGATGCCGAGACCAAGACGCTGGCCGGATTTGAGGGACCGCGGGGTGGGCTTTCCTTCGGTGACTTTCGCCCGACGTCCGGCCCGCCGATGCCGTTTCGCATAACAAGCAGCCTGGGTTCCGTGGACATTGTTCTCGACAAGATCTCTGTGAACACGCCGGTGGATCCGAATTATTTCGTGCATCGCGAAAGGTGTTACGACCGGGCTGAACCAGTAGGGAAGTAATGCAGAAAAAGACAATTAAAGATGTCGACATCGCGGGTAAGTCGGTGTTTATCCGAGTCGATTTCAACGTACCGGTGAAAAATGGCGAGGTCGAGGACGATACTCGGATCCGCGCTGCACTTCCGACCATCAAGTACGCCATAGAGAAGGGGGCCAAGGTTGTACTTGCTTCACACCTGGGCCGGCCGATAAAGGACAAGAAGAAGGCTGAAGAAAAGGGAATGCCGTACGATCCGGTGAAGTACAGCCTACGGCCCGTGGCCGAGCGGCTTTCGGAATTGCTCGGAGCGGACGTGGAATTCGAGGGGGACGAGATCGCGAGGCAGATAACCAAACTCAAAGCCGGCTCCGTCTTGATGCGGGAGAATTTGCGACTCGATTCAGGCGAAGAAAAGAACGATGCGGATTTCGCAACAAAACTTGCCCAAGGAATCGATGTTTACGTTAACGACGCTTTTGGTACGGCCCATCGTGCTCACGCTTCCACTGAGGGGATTACGCATCACATCGACACCTGTGTCGCGGGCCTCTTGATGGAGAAAGAACTCGAGTTTCTCGGGAAGGCTCTCACGGATCCGGACCGTCCGTTTGTTGCTATTTTGGGCGGGGCGAAGGTTTCGGATAAGATCCCGGTTATCGAATCCCTGATCGAACGAAAGGTCGATAAACTGCTGATCGGCGGGGCAATGGCGTACACGTTTTTCAAAGCCCAAGGCTTTACTGTCGGCAAGTCCCTGGTCGAGGACGACATGATGGCGACTGCGACAGAGATCGAAAAACGTACAAAGGAGGCCGGCGTGGAACTGCTTCTTCCGACCGATCATCAGGTCGTGGACTCGTATGAGCCGCTGACCTCGCAAAAGCCCATACCGATCGATTTTACCAACGCCGGGCATGTCGGCCTAGATATCGGCCCTGAAACCGTCGCGATCTTTAAGGCGGCGTTGCAAGGTGCCAAGACCATTGTGTGGAACGGCCCGATGGGAATGTTCGAAGAAAAGCCCTTCGACCAGGGAACTTTTGCTATAGCCGAAGCGGTCGGCGAAGCAACTGCGGAAGGAGCGACTTCCATTGTCGGCGGGGGAGATTCCGTGGCTGCCATAAACCAGGCAGGGCTCGCCGATAAGATCTCGCATATCTCCACCGGCGGCGGTGCTACGCTCGAGTTTCTGGCGGGCGAAGAACTTCCCGGGGTTGCGGCTTTGGACGACAAGTAACATGCGAAAACCTGTAATTGCCGGCAATTGGAAAATGTACAAGCTTCATGGAGAAGCAGTAGATACGGCGCTCGCGTTGAAGCCCGCAGTTGCTAACGCATCGCATTGCGAGGTGATCATCGCGCCCGTGTTTACGGCGCTGAAAATGGTGGCCGACCGGCTTGAGAGTTCGAATGTTCGCGTTGCGGCGCAGGACTGTGCCACCCAAAATGAGTTTGGTGCTCACACCGGCGAGGTCGCACCCACGATGCTGAAAGACGTCGGTTGTTCGCACGTGATCATCGGTCACAGTGAAAGGCGACAGTTCTACGGAGAGACGGACGATTCAGTAAACCTCAAGACAAAGGCCGCTGTTGCGGCCGGCCTGATCGCGATCGTCTGCGTCGGTGAACAGCTCGAGGAGCGCGAGTCCGGTAATGCTGAATCGGTAGTGAAAAGGCAACTGTCCGGCGGCCTAAAGAGTTTGACAGTCGCCGATATGGCACGTATCATAATCGCTTACGAGCCTGTTTGGGCGATAGGTACGGGTAAAACCGCCACGCCGGAACAGGCTCAAGAAATGCACGCGTTTATCCGCAAGACCGTCAGCGAGATACAAGGAAATGAGGTATCCGATGCAGTCAGGATCCTTTACGGGGGTTCGGTCAAACCGGAAAACATCGCTTCGCTAATGGCGATGGAAGACGTCGACGGTGCATTGGTCGGCGGAGCCAGCCTTGATGCGGGAAGTTTTGCATCGATAGTGAACTATAAATAAGGCGACACGGTTTGTCAGCCTCTAAATAGGTGGAATTGCACATTGCTTTACGTACTGTACGCATTATTTTTTGTAGCATGCATCGTCCTTGTGGCGACGGTATTGCTCCAGCCGGGTAAGACCGATGCCGGTGCCCTCTTTACGAGCAACATTTCAAGCTCGGCATTTGGGCCGCGTGGAACAGCTTCGGTCCTGTCAAGAATCACGATCGTTGCTGCGTCGGTGTTCATGGTCTCGGCATTCTTGATATCGCTGCCTGCGTTTCAAGGTGGCGCATCAGTTCTGCAATCCGTTGGCGACGTACCTGTGGAGGAATCGCCGGTGGTCGTTGACGACGCTGATGCGAATGCAGCTCCGGCCCAGGAGGGCCTATCAGAAACGGCCCCGGCCTCTGAGCAGCCCGTAGCGACAGACGCTAACGCCGTTCCCGCGGAACCTCCGGCAAGTCCTGAGGCCCCCGCTAATAATTGATCTTTTGAATATTTGCTGAGGTGGCGTAATTGGTAGCCGCGCACGTTTGAGGGGCGTGTGGAGTGATCCGTGCGGGTTCGAGTCCCGCCCTCAGCACCATCGGAATGAAGGGCAGGGTTTTCCTGTCCTTTTCGCTTTTTAAAACGCTAGAAGAGCGATACGCGGATCCTCAAATACTTTCGCGGGTTTTGCCGAAAATCGTAAAGCAGCTTTGTGCCCTCGCTAGAGAACTGGTTAATATTTGACGCGGTCTCGTTGAGGTTATTGAAAAGCGTCTCGTCGGTGATCAGCCTCCCGATCGTTCCCTTACCCGCTTGTGCATCTGCGAGCAGCGATTCAAAACGCGTTGCGGTTGAATTGAAGCGGGCGATCGTGCTGCGCGCATCCTCATAGAGTTGCTCATCCTTCAACAGCCGCCCGGCCGTTCCGCGCCCTTCGACGATGTCATTGGTGATCAGCTTGAAATCGTCAGCGATCAGGTTGATCTTTGCGGCGGATGTTCGGAGGTCGGTTATGGCCGCTCGCGTCTCGTTGTAAAGAGCGTCATCGGTTACGAACTTGCCCGCCGAACCGCGCCCTTCGCGGATGTCTCGCGAGATA
>DATHVL010000030.1:0-3065 GCA_035461325.1 Pyrinomonadaceae bacterium | reverse complement strand
CTTGTTGATCCCGGTGTCGCAGGCACTTAAGGTTACAAGTTCCGCGTTGAGTTTCTGGCGGGCGACGTCCCCGGCAGTGACCCAGCCTTCGGCCAGATGCAGGCTGGAATAACTAGGATCCTCGGCGCGAAAATCGCCGTGACACGCCAGATGGATAAATGCCGCCCCCGGCGCCTGGCGAAGATACTCCGCGAAACTACAACTGCTGCCGGTGAAGCGATCGGCTTCGGGCATCAACTTCCCCAGCGCATCGATCTCGGCATTTACCAGCGGTATCGATTCATCGGCAAATCCCATCAGCAGAGCACGGCCACTTTTTCGCTTTCGACGTTTATCGAGGCCTAGCCAGACAACTGCACCGGGGGCGATCACGACTTCACGGGACTCGATAAGGTAGCCGCCCGCCCCCCTGAGAGCGTGAAAGGGAATGTAATTGAGCGGCCCGGACGGTACGATCACAAGCGCTCGTGAGCCGGCTTGCTCCAACGGGCGGGCGAGAAGTTTGTCGAGTAAACGCTCAAGATACGCATCAGTGCGGCGAACCAGGATCGATGCCATCGGTGCAACAGTGGCACCGTATTTGAACGATGAAAGCTGGAAACGGAGCCCTTCGATATCCCGCTCGATCTCGGTCCGCGAGGCAAGGCATTCGATGAATGAGATGGCCGCGTCGGTGATCACGAACGCTGAGAAGTGCCCATCAAACTCGACGAACTCGATCAACGCCCGCTCCTTGCCCAGTCGCTTCTGAAGCTTAGAGATGTCCAGTTCGCTATGCGTATGTCCGGCAAGGCCGCTCAGATCGCTCGATCCCGCGACGCGACGCTGCAATGCCGAGATCTCCTTTTCGAGTTTGTGGATGTTTTTGGAGAGGCCCTTTCGGTCGGTTGCATCCGTGTCGTCGAACCGGCCGTACAGCCAATTGAGTTCCTCGCGGCGAGCTGAAAGTTTTTCGAATAGCGGGTCCGGGTTTTCCGAGGATGAAGTGCGGCTTGCGACTATGGATTCAGCGAGCGTTCGGGATCTGGCCCGTTCGATCCAAATGAGCGCGTCTGTAAAATTGCCGGCTTTAGTGTGGATCTGTGCAAGATTAAGGAAGGGTTCCAGGCGTTCGCCCAGAAATGCCATGCGGAACTCCTCACCGGGCAATGGGGCACGCAGATCTTCGACGATGGCGGCGGCCTCTTCAAAACGCTTTACGGCCGCGGCGCCTCTGCCTTGTAAGACGGCGACTTTGCCGAGCGCGTTAAGAGCCGCCTGCTGAATTCCGCGCTGTTCGAGCTTTGCTGAGGACCGAATGAGCTTGCGATAGATCTGGGCGGAGGACTCGATGTCCCCGGAGGTGCGGAGAATCTCGGCCTCGCTCCACTGGGCATGCAGGGCGTGCCGAGGATTATCGCTTTCTGAGAGCATATCCCCGGCGCGGCGGGCATATTCCAGGGCGCGGTCATAATTACCCCGGTTCGCCTCGAGCCGAGCGAGCGAAAGTTCGGCCAAAGCCCTTTCGGAGAGATTGCCTTCATTCTCAAAGAGCCGGGCTGCGGCCCTCAACTGGCTGTCAGCCTTACGGTACCGGCCGAGTTTTTCAGAGGCGTGTCCAAAATTGGCGCGGGCACGGGCCTCTTCGGCGCGGAGGTGGCGCGAACGCAGCTTCGGGACGGTTGCCGCGTAGATCTCGAACGCCTCTTGGTAAAGGCCCAACTCGGCGTATATGTAAGCGATCTCAAGGTCTGCGATCGCGGACTGGTGTGGCATACCAAGGTCTTCGTATTTACGGCGGGAGGATTCGAAGTAGTTTAGGGCACTGCCGTAACTTCCGCGAAAAACGGCGAGATTGCCAAGGCTGGCCTCGATCTCGGCCTCGGTCACGGTCATCCCCAGGCCGCGTGCGCTGGCCAAAGCATCCCGGTAGAGCCGCTCGGCACTGCGGAAGTCGTTTAGGTCGGCATATGTATTTGCAAGGCTGTTCTCGGCCATCGCCTGCCACTCGCGGTCCTTGATCTTTTCGAAACGCGTCAGAGCCCTCTGCCCATATTGCTTTGCATCCGTATACCGGCCGCGACGCGCCGCTACATTGCTTAAATTCAACTCGATCTTACCGGCCGCAAGTTCGTCGGAATGACGCTCAAAGATATCAAGGGCCGAGGTGCCGATGGCTTTGGCAACTTTATACTCGCCGAGCATCGCCACTGCGAGCAGGCGGGCGACCATCGTGCGGCCGGCTAGATGTTCAAGACCAAGTGAGATGAATGCACGGCCCGCCGCTTCAAGACGATCAGAGGCGTCAGCAAGCCTGCCGCGGGTTATCAGAGCGATACCCTGAACCCATTCGGCATGCGCCGCGATAACGGGATCACGGTTGATGGCGGAAAGTTGTGTCAGAGCGTGGGAGGCGCGGCGAGCGACGGTGGGTTCGCTTGCCCACACTTCAAAGCATTTCTCCGTAAGGCTTTCTGCGAGAGAGACGTCGGCGAACTTTCGATGTGCCGTAATCAGTTTTCGACGGCCTCGGGCGTTCGGTTCGTCAATAAGTTTTTGCGCGAAGCGCTTGGGTTCCATTACATGGGGACGAGCGGCGGATCTCGCCCAAATATTAGAAGGAGAACGTTCAACCCTGGCGTCCGACGGGCTAAGTTGCAACTATCAGGAGAGATCAACTTCCTCGATGACGATCTCAGATGCATTGCCTGATATCGAAAGGCGAAACACGCCTTTCTTAGTACCGGTGAATTCGAACTCGCTATTCTCGTCCAGCGATGCCGAAGTGGTTCCGGACGGGCCTGAGAGCGAGGCAACCGCGTTTTCGAATCCATCGCCGATCACCTGCCCGCGGATCGACAAAGACTTGCCGAGGTCGGTAATTCTGAGATCGACTGCTGCGTCCTCAGCCTGAAAAAGCATCTGACGAGCATTCGTCGCCCCGGCGGATCGCTCCCCGAAGGCCTGACGTCCCGGCAATAGATCTACGTGCAAAAGTGCGACGATCCGTCTTAAAGCTGATGGCGAGCTGGCCGGTATTCGGGCACGAAAAATATTCTTTGCCCACTTGATCGAATCCTGCGGCG
>DATHVL010000029.1:0-5153 GCA_035461325.1 Pyrinomonadaceae bacterium | reverse complement strand
AGGCGTCCGCCCAGTCATTCGTATTGTTGTGCGTAAGCGTCATATAACGAATGCCGAGGCGATAAAAGTTGCGCAAAGCGTAAAGTGAATTCTCGATGGCGTGGCCGCCCTCGATCCCCATCAGTGCACAGATCTTATTGTCCTTTTTCGCCTGGCGAACCTGTGCCGCCGTGGTACAGGCTGTCAGGTCATTGGGGTATTTCTCTACGGCACGATTGACCACATCGATCATTTCCATCGCCCGCCGCATCGAACCGCCGTCACGTGCATAGCTCGCCGCGACATAGATCGAAAAAAATTCGCCCGTTATGCCGCTCGCCTTTAGCCGGTTCATGTCCGTATGAAAGGGATCGCCCGACCGGTGATACAGCCCCGTCGTCGGCGTCATCAGGTCATAGTCTTCGTCGATCATCGGGGACGTAATATCGTTGTGTCCGTCAACGATAACGGCACTCTTATGGATCGCGAGGGCCCTGGCCCAGACATCCGGATCGGCGCCTACCGGCATAGTTTGGGCCGATACAGACATAGCGAGTGCGAGAAATGCAAAAGCAGCAAGGTTTTTCATAATTAGTCAGCGAGGAGAGCTTGAACTGGATTTTTAATATTTTAGCCGATTTCGGGTGTTTCTGAAAGCTTTTCGCGAGCTCTAACCCGTTTACGGTACGACGCTTGCACATAGAAACACCGCCTGCGCTCCTGCAAAGCGGGCCGGATGCAGTAAATCCCGCAAATTTCTAAAGATTATCGGCATAACGATCTCCTGCGCATTCGATCACCAAATGCCATTTCCGGTCATTCTGGTGTGACAATATTCGGCATTTTGACCGCTTTGCAGCCTATGTCTAAACGGAAAACGCCATCCTCACCGACGCGCGTCAATCCCCGAAACTCAAATAGTTTTCGGCCGGAGGCGGGGCCGCGGTCCATTTCCGACATTCGGCACGGGGAAACGCGCTTTCGCAGTTTTATCGAGAATTTGCCGGTACTTTTCTACGCCGTTGACAGTGAACCGCCATATACACCGCTTTACGTAAGCCCAGCCTTTGAGCGATTCGGATATCCGCTTGAGGCCTGGCTCGAAGATCCGGACATCTGGGTCAAAGTGATCCATCCCGATGACCGCGAGTGGGTCTTTAATCAGACCGTCGAATCTACTGATTCCGGCGAGGACGTCGATTACGAATACCGCCTCTATGCCGCGGACGGCACTCTTCACTGTGTGCGCGATCGCGGCTGCCTCATTCGGGATGACGACGGCAATGTCATCTACCGCGAGGGCGTGATGCTCGACATTACCGGCCGCAAAGAGGCCGAGGATGCTCTAAGGCAGAGCGAAGAGCGTTATCGGAATCTTTTCGAGAACGCCAACGACATTATTTATGTCCATGATCTGGAGGGCAATTACCTCTCATTGAACCAGGCCGCGCAACGCGTTTTCGGCTATTCGCGCGAAGAGGCACTTTCCCTGAATATGACCGCGATCGTTGCCCCGGAGCATATCGAGATCGCCCGGCAAAAGCTAAAAGAGAAACTCAACGGGAATACCGATCAGACCTCCTACGAGATAGATTGTTTCACCAAGGACGGCCGCCCGATCACTCTCGAGATCAATAGCACGGTTATCCGAAAGAACGGCGACGCCATTGCAGTTCAAGGCATTGCCCGCGACATCACAGACCGAAAGGTCTCTGAAGAGGCACTGCGCGAAAGCGAACAACGGTACCGCGACCTCTTCGAGAACGCCAACGACCTCATTTATACGCACGACCTCCGCGGGAATTTTACCTCGCTCAACCGAGCGGGCGAACGCCTGACAGGCTACACCCGGGATGAGGCTCTCCGGATGAATATCTCGCAGGTGGTCGCACCGGAATCGCTGGCGTCGGCACGAGCAATGGCCGTTCGCAATCTCGCAACCGAGTCTTCGGCCACTACCTATGAGACGGAGATCATCGCAAAAGACGGCCGCCGCGTCTCACTTGAGTTGAGCACTCGTCTGATCACGCATAAGGGCTCGCCGATAGGCGTTCAGGGCGTGGGCCGCGACATTACCGAACGCCGCCGTACGGAAGAAGAGTTAAAGGCGAGCGAACGGCGTTTTCGTCAGCTCGGCGAGGGTATCTTCCACCAAGTGTGGACCGCGGAGCCGAACGGCTGGCTCGATTACGTCAACGCCCGTGCCCTTGAGTACTTCGGCAGGCCGGACGCGGAGTTGATCAAGGGGGGCTGGCGTGAAGTTGTGCACCCTGACGACCTCGATGAGTGCCTTTCGCGCTGGGCCCGCTCGGTGAAAACCGGCCAGTTTTTCGAAATGGAGTTCCGGCTCCGTCAGTACGACGGCACCTACCGCTGGCATAAGGCGCGTGCCAATGCGGGCACGGACCAGGCCGGCAACATCACAAAGTGGTTTGGGACAAACACCGACATCGACGACCAAAAGCAGAGCGAGGCAAAGCTCAACCATTTCGCACGCCACGACGCACTCACCGATCTGCCCAATCGCGCAGAGTTCATGAACCATCTGCAGTCTGCCATCGACCGCGGGCGCAAAAACTCGAATACCCGTTTCGCTGTGCTCTTCCTCGATCTGGATCGCTTTAAGGTGATCAACGACAGTCTCGGTCACATCGTCGGCGACAAATTGTTAAAGGCCATCGCTGTCAGGCTGAACTCGCTCGTCAGGCCCGGGGACGTCGTTGCCCGGCTTGGCGGTGACGAGTTCACCATCCTGCTCAATCGAACCGGCGGCAGCGAGGACGTCGTGCTGGTAGCCGAGCGCGTTCAGCAGGCATTGTCCGAACCTTTCAGTATTGACAGCTACGAGGTGTACACGTCGGCGAGCATCGGCATTCTGATATCCGATGAGATCATGCGGCAGCCCGAAGATTTCCTACGCGATGCGGACGCAGCAATGTATCGGGCGAAAGAGGGCGGGAAAGCCCGCTACGAGATATTTGACGGCGATATGCACGTCCGCAACCTCGATCTGCTTCGCCTCGAGACCGATCTCCGACACGCGGTCGAACGCGAGGAGTTTGAACTGCTCTATCAGCCGATAGTCGATCTGGCCGCGGGGCCGATCAGCGAGTTCGAAGCACTCATTCGCTGGCGGCATCCGGTGGACGGTCTGATCGCCCCGGATGATTTTATCGGAGTTGCGGAAGAGACGGGCCTGATCGTGCCCATCGGTTACTGGGTTCTGACCGAGGCTTGCCGACAGGTGGCGGTCTGGCAGGAGGAAGCGAAGCGGCCCCTCTCCGTGAGCGTCAATTTGTCGGCCAAGCAACTAATGCACCCCTCGCTTATCCCCCGGCTTCGGGAACTTCTTCACGAGTTCTCGCTTGACCCGCGTCAACTCAAACTCGAGGTCACTGAGAGCACCGTAATGGAGCACAGTGAGGGCTCGCTCAATATCCTAAATCAATTGGCTGCAATGGGGATCTCGTTATCGACGGATGACTTCGGAACGGGCTATTCAAGCCTTAGCTATCTGCAGCGCTTCCCGTTTGAACGCCTCAAGATCGACCGATCGTTCATCGATAAAATGATATCTGATGAGAAGAGCGGCGCGATCGTGAAGACGATACTGATGCTGGGCGAAAATCTCGGGATCGACGTGGTTGCCGAGGGCGTCGAGAATGAACGCCAGCTTGAGGAACTCATCTCGCACGGATGCCGCCATGGGCAAGGCTATCTGCTATCCCCGCCGATCTCCGCACCGAAGGCCGGCCGGCTCTTGAAACAGACTATGCCCGAGGCTCTTAAGCATCTCGCGGATATTTCGCGAACCCTCCCGATCTTCGAGGTCGCAAACATTCAATAAAAAGCGGCGCCCGCCCTTAAAGCGCGCGCCGCCGGTTATTACATCCGCTTTTATTTCGCCGCGTTCGCCGACCCCGGACGCGGTTTTGCGTTCTTTACGTGCTTATCGAACCAGGTTATCTGTTCATACAGCGTGTGTTCGATCGATTCACGCGCCGCATAGCCGTGCGACTCAAGCGGCAGCATAACCAAACGGGCCGTTCCGCCGTTTCCGCGGATCGCGGCGAACAAGCGTTCGGACTGGATCGGGTAAGTACCCTGGTTGTTGTCCGCTTCGCCGTGGATCAACAGGATCGGCTCGTTGATCTTGTGCGCATAAAAGAACGGCGACACCCGTGTGTAGAGCTCGGTTGCCTCCCAGAATGTTCGCCGCTCTGATTGGAAGCCAAAGGGCGTCAGCGTCCTGTTGTAAGCACCGCTCCGCGCTATCCCCGCACGGAAAATGTCAGAGTGAGCTAATAGATTGGCGGTCATAAACGCGCCATAGCTGTGTCCGCCCACGCCGACCCGCTCGGGATCGACCACGCCCATCTCGACGCCCTTGTCGATGGCCGCCTTTGCCGCATCGACGATCTGTTGTACGAAAGTATCGTTGACCGTCTCAGGGTCGCCGACGATCGGCATCGTCGCATCATCAAGTACCGCATAACCCTGAAGGAGAAAATAGAGGTGCGATGAACCGCCGATCTGAGTAAAGCGATTTGTGGAGCCCGACACCTGACCGGCAACCGAAGCATCGGTAAATTCCAGCGGATATGCCCAGACGACCGCCGGCAGACGTTCGCCCGGCTTATGGCCCGGCGGCAGATACATCGTGAATGAGAGATCGACGCCGTCCGCACGCTTGTATCGGACCATCTCTTTCTTGATATCGCGAAGCTGCGGGACCGGATCGGTAAAGTTGGTGATCGGCCTGTCGACAACTGACAGACACTCGGTTCCGGGCGGGCAGACTTGTTTTAAATGGAGGTTCGGCGGTTCGGTCGTCGATTCCCGACGCAGGACAAATCGCGCGCCGTTGTTGTCGAGCACCGCCGCGACCGCTTCATATTTCTCGGTGCCGGACCGGAAGATCTCAACCTTCTCGAGGGTCTTCAAATTGAACTGCCTAAGGAAGGGCCGGTCGCCCTCAGGCGAAGCGCCGCTGCCGGTGACGAAAATATAGTCATCAAGCTGGCGTATCACGGCCGACCCGTTCGGCAGCGTACGTGTTACCGGAGTGCCGAACTCGTTATAACGATCGCTCACGTTCAGATCCGAGATCATCTTCACATCCTTCGGGTCGCGATGATCGGTCGTGAAAATGCGGCGATGCCGCGAGTCGCGAT